>NZ_SCMW01000038.1:0-35222 GCF_005502845.1 Brevibacterium sp. 2SA
CACATCGTCCTCCACTTCGATGCGAAGGACATCCCCGACTACACGAACCTGCTGGCGAACATGCCCACGCCCTACATCATCGACCACATGGGGCGTGTGCGCACCGGCGACGGAGACCGCCGCGAGGACCCCGATGGCGGCATGGACGCGGTGGGGGATGAACGACCGGGTGGAGACCGTGCCGCCGGCGGTCGGCGGACTGACGAGGACCATCTTCGGCACCGTCGTGTGCGAGACGTCGCCGAGGTTCATCAGGCGTCCCGCTTCGAGGCGGAGGCGTTCGACGCGCTCCCGCAGCACGGTGTCGTCCTCGTGTGTCCCGGGTGCCTCCCGGCCGCTCACCCCGAGGTCGGCGGCTGCAAGGACGACGACGGGCATCCCGTTGTCGATGAGCGTGACCTCGATGCCGTCGATGACGTCGACGGGACGGCCCGTGGGCAGCAGCGCCCCCGTGCTCGACCCGGCGATGTCCTCGAAGTCGAGGTCGACCCGGGCACCGGGGAACGGCACGCCTGAGATCATCGTCTGCCCCCGATAGTCGGGGACGCCGCCGATCAGCGGGAAGACCGCGGTGGCGAACGAATCGGTGTTGACCATGCGGATGCGCACCCGGGCCTGCTCACCCGAGGCGGCCACGAGGCCCCGCTCCACGGCGAACGGGCCGACCCCGGCGAGGATGTTCCCGCAGTTCTGCTTCTCACTCACCGTCGCCTGATCGACGCCGAGCTGGAGGAAGAGGTAGTCGACGTCGTGCCCCGCGCCGGCGGGGGAGACGACGGCGACCTTGCTCGTCAGCGTCGTCGCCCCGCCGAGGCCGTCGATCTGCCTGGCGTCCGGGCTGCCCATGATCTCGAGCAGCAGCGCATTGCGCGCGCCCGGATCCGAGGGCAGGTCGGAGGCGAGGAAGTACAGGCCCTTCGAGGTGCCCCCGCGCATGATCATGCAGGGCACCCCGAGGGGAGCGGCTGAGTGGAACGTCGTCGTGTCCGCAGTCATAGCATCATTGTAGACATTATTGTCAACTATTCGGTGTGAGTTCTCCGTGCCTCCTGCCGGGTACTCCTCAGAGGTTGAAGACCTTGCGGGAGGTCTCGCCGAGGATGTTGCGCTTGCCCTGGTCGGAGAGGAACGGGATGTGCATGATCCGTCCCGGCACGTCGAAGTCCCAGTGCGGCCAGTCCGAGGAGTACATGAGCGTGTTCTCGGCGTCGATGGCGTCGAACGTCGACTTGAGCAGGGCGTCGTCGGTGATCTCGAGCGGCTGCGAGGTGTAGTACATCTCGCGCATGTACTCGCTCGGCAGCTTCGTGAGCATCGGCGCATCCGAGGTCCGCAGCACGTACTCGTGGTCGAGGCGCTGCATCATGAACGGCAGCCAGGCGAGCCCGCTCTCGATCCAGATGACCTTGAGGTCGGGGAAGCGCTCCGGGATGCCGTTGATGATCCAGTTCGTCAGGTGCGTCATATTGCACGTGACGAAGGACATCGCGTGGACGGAGAGGAAGCGGTTCATCGTCTTCGTCATCGTGTCGCCCCACGAGGGTCCGGCGTGGAAGCCGATGGGCATGCCCAGGCGCTCGAGTTCGGCGTAGACGGGGATGTAGGCGTTGTTGTGCACGCCGACGTGCCGCTGCGAGGTGACGAGGAACCCGATGACGTCGGGGTGGTCGTGGTAGCGGCGGATCGTCTCGAGCGAGGCCGCGGGATTCTCGAATGGGAGTCCGAGCATCGTCTTGATCCGCGGGTCCTTGCCGAGCACGGTCGAGGTGAACCACTTGTTGTAGGCGTTCATCAGCTGCAGGCCGATCTCCGGGCTCGGGTGGAGCCCGATCTCGAGCATCGGCTGCGGGAAGACGACCTGGACGTCGATGCTCATCGAGTCCATGGCCCGCTGGATGAGGGTGACGTCGCGGTGGTTGTCCCCGGGCGGCACGTATTCGGCGAGCTGGGCCTGATGCGGGATGCGCCCGCCGACGTCCTGGAAGGTCAGGCCGGGTGTGAACGCCGAGAGCGCGGTCTCGCCCTGCGGCCAGTCGGCGAGGTGGCGGCGGCCGACGTCGCGGAGCACGGGATCCTCGATGTTCTCGATGATCTCCGGCCATGAGTCGAGTTCGACGTGGTGGGAGTCGACGTCGACGATGAAGTAGTCGTCGAGGCCGAACTTCGCCGTATCCTTGCGGGCATTGGCGAGGATCTCCCGGGAGTCGGTGGCTACGGTGATCTGCTGGGTCGGGTGGAGTTCGACCTTGGTCTCGCTCATAGGGAGAGCCTTTCGTCGTCGTGGTCGGCGTTCTCCGGGTTCTCGCGGGAGAACCACAGCGCCAGATCGAAGGGGTTGATGTCCTGCGAGCGCATGAGCGCGGTGACGAGCCGCAGCACGTCCGTCGTCGTCGACTTCTCGCCGGGGATGTCGAGCTGGCCGGTCGGCGTCGTCGCCGCCGCCTTCGTGTACAGGGTCGTGAGGTCGGCGAGAGCGGTGAAGAGATCCTCGATCTCGATCGCGTCGACGCGTCCCTCAAGCAGTTCGCCGAGGTAGGCGTGCAGGTCCGCGGAGATGTCGGCGAACGTGCGCGTCGTCTTCGGGGCCCCGGGTGCCGCGGCGGTGGTGGTCTCAGCGGAGGTCGACATAGATCTCCCCTTCCTCTTCGGTGACGGTGTAGGGCTGGAGTCTGAGCTTGTCGGTCGTCGCGTGGCGGCCGGTGGTGACGTCGAATTCGGCGCCGTGCCACGGGCAGACGATGTGGAGGCGGTCGACGTCGTAGAGCATTCCGGTCACCGTCCGGTCCGGCTGCACATCTTCCTTCACCCGCGGTGTCAGCAGCCCCTGGCACACGGGTCCGCCCTGGTGCGGGCAGGTGTTCGCGTAGGCGTAGACCTCGTCCTTGAAGCGGAAGAGGCCGATCGTGCTCTCACCGATGTCGACGATGAGCCGGCGGCCGTTGCTGAGGTCGGCGCTGTGGGCGACCCTGACTCGACGGATCTGCTTTGCTGGCATGGTCATCCTTCTCTGGCCGCCGAGGCGGTCGGCTTCGTTGCCTGCCATCGCGGAGTGGGGTAGTGCGCCCCGCGATGTTGTTTGTGTACGAACGATCGTAGACAGACGATCGACGTCATGGCAAGGGTCTGCGTGAAATTCGCAGCTGTTACGATGACCGGGTGCCCCACGGAGATCAGATGTATCCGGAGTTCTTCCGCCTGGTTCGGCGCATGCAGCAGCGGCATGCGCAGCTGTGGGCAGCCGGCGACATCCCG
The DNA here is from genome assembly GCF_005502845.1 of Brevibacterium sp. 2SA. Lineage (NCBI taxonomy): Bacteria > Bacillati > Actinomycetota > Actinomycetes > Micrococcales > Brevibacteriaceae > Brevibacterium > Brevibacterium sp. 2SA. Next base: position 3,253 of record NZ_SCMW01000038.1, read on the forward strand.
ATCACGCGGGTCCAGTTCGTCGCCCTGCGCACCCTCGTCGGCAAGCCCGGGATCGAACCGGTCGAGCTCGCCCGACTCCTCGAGATCGACAAGGCCACCCTCGCCGGAGTGCTCTCCCGGCTCGAGGCCACCGGCAACATCCGCCGCGAGGTCGTGCCGTCCGATCGCCGGCGCCGCCTCCTCTTCGTCACCGATGCGGGACGAAAGCTCGTCGCCGACTTCGAACCGGTGACGATCGAGATCAACCGCCGGCTCTTCGCGCCGGTGAGCGAGTCGCAGATGCGCGAACTCCTCAGGCTCATCAGCTACGTCGCCGATGAGGGCAGCGAATAGGCGACCGAACCGACGGCTGCCGCCGGATCCAGCCGGCCCGGTCCGGGTCGAAGCGTTCCCGAAGATTGTTGACAAAATGATTGACAATGTTGTGACGCGGTCGTTAGCGTGACGAGTGGGAGACCTCGCAACGGGCGAGTGCTCCTCCTGGTCACCGGGGACTGAGCCGGCGGACGCGCAGACGCAGCGCCGCCTCGGCGTCGTCGATGGGCCGGGACCGTGTCTCAGGCACCTGCACCCTCTGCGGGTCGGCCGGGACGTCGACTGTGCCAGGGAGAGGCTGAACATGACAACGAAACCGCAGAACCTCCAAGAGGTCATGGACCAAGCGGGAAGCACCGTCGAGCTGCTGCGCAACTCGCAGGTGGGCAAGTACATCTATCCCGTCGTCCCCTCCGAATTCACGAACTGGCGGCGTGAGCAGGAGGCGTGGCGCAACGCCGCGGTCCTCTTCGATCAGTCGCATCACATGGACAGCCTGCGCATCGCCGGACCGGACGCGCTCAAGCTCCTCTCCGACACGGCGATCAACTCGTTCGCGAACTTCCCCGTCAACGCCGCCAAGCAGTACGTGCCGACCGCCTCGAACGGCGGAGTGATCGGCGACGGCATCCTCTTCCACCTCGATGACGAGGAGTTCCTCTACGTCGGCCGCTCCCCGGCCGCGAACTGGCTGACCTGGCGCGCGGAGGACGGGGACTACAAGGTCGACCTGACGATGGACCGCCGTTCCCCTTCGCGCCCCTACGGACACGAGGTCAAGCGCGAGTTCTGGCGCTACCAGATCCAGGGACCGCGGGCCTGGGAGGTCATCGAGAAGCTCCAGGGCGGACCGGTCGACAAGCTCAAGTTCTTCCGCATGGGCACCCTCAACGTCGGCGGCACCGAGGTGCGCACGCTGCGCCACGGCATGGCCGGCGCCCCTGGCCTCGAACTCTGGGGACCCTACGCCGACGCCGATCGCATCCGCGAGACGATCCTCGAGGCCGGCGCCGAGTTCGGTCTCGAGATGGCGGGCATGCGCGCGTACTCCGGCAACACCTTCGAGTCCGGGTGGATCCCCTCGCCGCTGCCGGCGATCTACACCGGCGAGTTCGAAGAGGCCTACCGGAAGTGGCTGCCGGCCGACAGCTACGAAGCCGTCAACGCCCTGGCCGGCTCCTTCGTCTCCGACTCGATCGAGGACTACTACCTCAACCCGTGGGAGCTCGGCTACGGCTCGTTCGTCAAGTTCGACCACGACTTCATCGGCAGGGATGCCCTCGAGAAGGTCGATGTCGACTCCCAGCGCCGCAAGGTCACCCTCGCGTGGAACGCCGAGGACCTGACGAAGGTGCTCGGATCGCTGCTCGACCCGAATTCGGTGGGCAACCAGTTCTTCGACTTCCCGAACGCGAACTACGGGTCGAGCAACTTCGACTCCGTCATCGACGCCGACGGCAAGGTCGTCGGTTTCTCGATGTTCACCGGCTACACCGCGAACGAGCGCACGGGCCTGTCGATGGCCACCGTCGACCCGAGCGTGCCGATCGGCGCCGAGGTGCGCGTGGTCTGGGGTGAGCCCGACGGCGGCAGCCGCAAGACCACCGTGCAGCCGACCGACCAGGCCTTCGTCCGGGCGATCGTCAGCCCGGCGCCGTACTCGGCCGTCGCACGTGAGGAGTACCAGCAGGGCTGGCGCACCGCGAGCTGAGCCCACAAACTTCACCCGACGTCCCAAATGGGATGCGGCGCCGCATCCCATTTGGGACGTCGGGTGAAGTGAGGGAGGGATCCGGTCTGCGGGCCGGGTCCCTCCTCGGCGTGCCCGGGGCGGTTGTCCTCGAGTGCGCTGTGCCACTACACTGAGTGCGGACAATTTCATACGCCGTTAAGACATGACGTGGGAGAGCTGCGCAGCCGCAACAGCACTGTGCAGCGCCGTAGGTGCAATTCCCTCCCCGGGAAACTCTCAGGCCCAGTACCACCGATTGCAGGCATATCTGGAGGAGCGCATCCGCGCAGCGTCTCATACGCAGCGGGAGCGCGGTCCGACAGATCGGGGAGGACCTTCACTGCTCAGTGCGTCCTCCACAGGTGGGCGCGACACCGACCAAGGACGGCAATTGACCAGTTCACTCGCCCACACCACGCAGGCCACCGGAGACACGGCGCGCCCGTTCTCCGACCGGCACATCGGACCCCGCGCCGACGACACCGAGGCGATGCTCGCCGAACTCGGCTACGAGTCCCTCGAAGCACTCTCGACCGCCGCCGTCCCGGCCTCCATCCAGATCGACGGCCTCAACCTGCCCACCGGCAAGTCCGAGACCGAGGTCCTCGCCGACCTCCGCGACCTCGCCTCCCAGAACGTCATGCGCACGCAGATGATCGGCCAGGGCTACTTCGACACCGTCACCCCTGCCGTCATCCGCCGCAACATGGTGGAGAACCCCGCCTGGTACACCGCGTACACGCCCTATCAGCCCGAGATCTCCCAGGGCCGCCTCGAAGCGCTGCTCAACTTCCAGCAGGTCGTCGAAGACCTCACCGGCCTCGACATCGCCAACGCCTCGCTGCTCGATGAGGCCACCGCCGTCGCCGAGGCGGTCCTCCTCATGCGTCGGTCCGTGAAGAAGGGCTCGACGGTCGTCCTCGACTCCGAGCTCCACCCGCAGGTCATCGCCAACGTCCACGTCCGCGCCCGCGCGCTCGACTTCGACGTCGTCGTCGCCGACCTCTCCGAAGGCCTCGTCGGTGAGGACATCTTCGGCATCGTCTGCGCCCAGCCCGGCACCACCGGCGCCATCCGCGACTTCACCGCGGCCGTCGAGGGCGCCCACGAACGCGGCGCCCTCGTCACCTTCGACACCGACCTCCTCGCGCTCACCCTGCTCAAGGACCCGGCTTCCCAGGGCGCGGACATCGCCGTCGGATCGGCCCAGCGCTTCGGTGTGCCGCTCTTCTTCGGCGGACCCCATGCCGCATTCATGTCCGTCAAGGACTCCCTGCAGCGTCAGCTGCCCGGCCGCCTCGTCGGCGTCTCGAAGGACGCCCAGGGCAAGCCCGGCTACCGGCTGGCCCTGCAGACCCGTGAGCAGCACATCCGCCGGCAGAAGGCGACGAGCAACATCTGCACCGCGCAGGCCCTGCTCGCCAACGTCGCCTCGATGTACGCCGTCTACCACGGCCCCATCGGCCTGACCCGCATCGCCTCCCGCATCCACCGCCTCGCCGAGGCCTTCGCCGAGGCCGCCGACACCGCACCGGGCGCCGAGGTGGTCACCCGTGACTTCTTCGACACCGTGGCCGTCCGCGTCGCCGATGCCGAAGCCGCCCGAGTCGTCGCCGAGGCCGCAGGCTTCAACATCCGCGTCATCGACCCGACCACGATCGGCGTCTCCTTCGGCGAATCCCACACGGTCGACGACGCCAACGGCCTGCTCGAGGCCCTCGGCATCCTCGCCCGCATCGACGCCGATGACTTCGCGGCCGCCTCGGCGGGGACCTTCGGACCCAACCAGATCCCGGAACCGCAGTTCGACGCGAACCTGCACCGGGACACCGAGTTCCTCACCCACCCCGTGTTCAACACGCACGGCTCCGAGACCTCGATGATGCGCTACCTGCGCACCCTGGCCGACCGGGACCTCGCGCTCGACCGGACGATGATCCCGCTGGGCTCGTGCACGATGAAGCTCAACTCGGCCATCGAGATGGAGCCGATCACGTGGCCCGAGTTCGCCACGATCCACCCCTTCGCCCCGATCGAGCAGACCCAGGGATGGCGCACGCTCATCGGCCGTCTCGAGGACTCCCTCGTCGAGGTCACCGGCTACGACCGGGTCTCGCTGCAGCCCAACGCCGGCTCCCAGGGTGAGTTCGCGGGCCTGCTCGCGATCCGCCTCTACCACCGGGAGAACGGCAACCCGCAGCGCACGGTCTGCCTCATCCCGCAGTCGGCGCACGGCACGAACGCCGCCTCCGCGGTGCTCGCCGGCCTCGAGGTCCAGGTCGTCGCGACCGCCGACGACGGGTCGATCGACCTCGACGACCTCGACGCGAAGATCGAGAAGACCGGTGACCGGCTCGCCGCGATCATGATCACCTACCCGTCGACGCACGGCGTCTTCGAGTCCGAAGTCCGCATCGTCTGCGACAAGGTCCATGCGGCCGGCGGTCAGGTCTACGTCGACGGCGCGAACCTCAACGCCCTTGTCGGTCTCGCCAAGCCCGGCGAGTTCGGCGGCGACGTCTCCCACCTCAACCTCCACAAGACGTTCTGCATCCCCCACGGCGGCGGCGGCCCCGGTGTGGGTCCGGTCGCGGTCCGCGAGCACCTCGCCCCGCACCTGCCCGGCAACCCCGTCAACCCGGACCTCGTCTCCGGTGACATGTCGACCGTCGACCTCCCGGTCTCCGGTTCGCTCTACGGCTCCGCCGGCGTCCTGCCGATCAGCTTCGCCTACCTCGAGCTCATGGGCGGCGAGGGACTGCGGGAGGCGACCCGGGCGGCCCTGCTCGGCGCGAACTACATCGCGAAGAAGCTGGGCGACGTCTTCCCGGTCCTCTACTCGGGGGAGAACGGGCTCGTCGGGCACGAGACGATCCTCGACCTCCGTGAGATCACCGCGAAGACCGGTGTCACCGCCGAGGATGTCGCCAAGCGCCTCATCGACTACGGCTTCCATGCCCCGACGCTCGCGTTCCCGGTGCCCGGCACCCTCATGGTCGAACCGACCGAGTCCGAGGACAAGGCCGAACTCGACCGGTTCATCGAGGCGATGCGCAGCATCCGCGCCGAGATCGACGCGATCGGCAGCGACTACTCGTACGAGGAGTCCCCGCTCAAGGCGGCCCCGCACCCGGCGACGGTCGTCATGGACGACTGGGACGGCAAGTACAGCCGGGAGACCGCGGTCTTCCCGGTCCCCGGCCTGCGCCTGACGAAGTACTTCCCGCCGGTCAGCCGCATCGACGGCGCATACGGCGACCGCAACCTCGTCTGCTCCTGCCCTCCGCCGGAGGCCTTCGAGACCACCGACACCGAGGAGAACTGATGACAGAGACGCACACCCAGGCAGCCGGCCAGATCAAGGAGACGCCGCTGCACGATGCGCATGCGAAGCTGGGCGCGAGCTTCACCGACTTCGGCGGCTGGGACATGCCCTTGAAGTACGGCTCCGAACTCGCCGAGCACCGCGCTGTGCGCGAAGCGGCGGGCATCTTCGACCTCTCCCACATGGGCGAGGTGCGGGTCACCGGTGCCGGTGCCGCGGCCTTCCTCGACTACGCGCTCGTCGCGAAGTACTCGACGATGAAGGTCGGCAAGGCGAAGTACGGGGTCATCGTCAACGCGGAGGGGTACCTCCTCGACGACCTCATCACCTACCGGATCGGTGAGGAGGAGTTCCTCATCGTCCCCAACGCCTCGAACACGCCGGTCGTCGTCGCCGCGCTCACCGAGCGTCTCGAGACGTTCCTCACCGAGGTCGAGCCCGGCGCGGATGTGCGCATGGCCGACGAATCCGGGGACACCTCCCTCATCGCCGTGCAGGGACCGAATTCGCAGGACATCATCCTCACCGCCCTCGACAAGGGTGCCGACGGAACCTTCGGACCGCGGACCACCTCGGCGGATGCAGCCGATGACGCCGAGACCCGCACGGTCGGAGAGGCCGTGGCCGAACTCGGGTACTACGCGTGGATGCCGATCACGATCGCCGGCATCGACCTCGTGCTCGCCCGCACCGGTTACACCGGCGAGGACGGGTTCGAGCTCTACGTCCCGAACATCGCCGCGACCCGCCTGTGGGACACACTGATGACCGCCGGTGCCGGCCACGGGCTCGTGCCCGCGGGCCTCGCCGCCCGCGATTCGCTCCGCCTGGAAGCGGGCATGCCGCTCTACGGCAACGAGCTGACGCTCACGACGACGCCGTTCGACGTCGAACTCGGCCGGATGATCGGCTTCACGTCCAAGGACGAATTCGTCGCCCGCGAGGCACTCGCCGCGCTCGGGGAGACCGAACCCAGCCGTGTCCTCGTCGGGCTCGTCTCAGACGGCAGGCGTGCCGCGCGGTCGGGGTCGGCGATCATCTCCGACGGCGCGGAGGTGGGTGTCGTGACCTCGGGGCAGCCCTCGCCGACGCTCGGCCATCCCATCGCGCTCGCGTTCGTCGACCGTGAGCTCAGTGCTCCCGGCACCGAGGTGGCCGTGGACATCCGGGGCAAGTCGCACGATTTCACCGTGGTCGAACTGCCGTTCTACAAGCGTTCGGGAAACTGATGCTTATCGACCAGTGAGACTTGTCCCGATGACTCGTACACTGGTCACACCTGCTCGCCACAACCGCTGTCCCACAGCAGAAAGGGAAGATCATGGCTGATCTGCCAGCACTTCCGAAGGACTTCTCCTACTCCGCCGAACACGAATGGGTCAACCAGGGTCCCGACACGATCGCCGGACAGACCGTGAAGATCGGCATCACCGCGGTGGCCGCCGACGCCCTCGGCGAGGTCGTCTACCTCAACCTGCCGAGCGTCGGTGACGGCGTCAAGGCCGGAGAGACCTGTGGTGAGGTCGAGTCGACGAAGTCGGTCTCCGACCTCTACTCGCCCGTCGGCGGCGAGGTCACCTCGATCAACGAGAAGGTCCTCGACTCCCCGGGTCTCGTCAACTCCGATCCCTACGGCGAGGGCTGGCTCTTCGAGGTCAACGTCGACGAGGTCGGCGTCGTCATGGACGCCGACAGCTACGCGAAGAACAACTCCCTGTAACGCGTTCTCGCCGCCTCGTCGTCGCTGGTGACGGCGTTGGTGGCTCAGCAGTGCGACATACCGACGGGGTCGGTCATATCCGAAGAAGTCCGGATGGGACCGACCCTGTCGTCTGTCCGAAACGCCCTCCCCTCACCCCGTCATCCCGCTCCTTCTTCCCTGTCACGAATGCTCCCTCCTCAAGAAACGGTGGACCCACCATGCCACTGAGCGTCTTCGATCTCTTCACCGTCGGCATCGGCCCCTCGAGTTCGCACACCGTCGGCCCGATGCGCGCGGCCGTGAGCTTCCTCGATCTCATCGGCGATGACCTCGACTCCGTCGCGAGCCTGCGCGTCGACGTCTTCGGCTCGCTCGCCGCGACCGGCGCCGGCCACGGCACCTTCGACGCGATCCTCCTCGGCCTTGAGGGCTGCCGCCCCGACGCCGTCGACGGCAACGAGCTCACCGCCCGCCGCACCCGCATGGCCGAGACCGGTGAGATCATCCTCGGCGACGCGACCGGCAATGGGGTCGAACTCGAGTTCACCGAGGCTGACATGGTCAAACGCCCGCTGACCGTGCTGCCGCGTCACACGAACGCGCTCACGCTCGCCGTCTTCGACGAGGCGGGTGCGACCCTGGCCGAGGAGACCTACTACTCCGTCGGCGGTGGCTTCGTCACCTCGGAGACCGAGTTCGTCGAGAAGGAGCAGGCCGCCGAGGCGCTCGTGTCCACCGAGACCGCGCTCGCCGAGGCGGCTGCCGACGAGGACGTCGCGGCGCTCACCGACGATTCGCTCTACGTCGAGGACGCCGACGACGCCGACGAGGGGTTCGACGACGAACCCGATGACCCGTCGAATGCCGATGAGGACCAGGAGTTCGCCGTCGCCGAGGCGGTCGTCGACGCGGAACTCGAAGCCGCGAGCGAGGAGCTGCCCTTCCCGTTCCACTCCGGCGTCGAACTCCTTGAGCAGTGCCGGACCAATGAGCTCTCGATCGCCGAGGTGATGCTCGCCAACGAGCGGACGATGCGCGACGAGGACGAGATCCGTCACGGCCTCCTCCACATCTATTCCGTCATGGAGGAGTGCGCGTCGAACTCGCTCGACCGGTCGGGTCACCTGCCGGGTGGGCTCAAGGTGCGCCGACGTGCCCACGACTGGTACCTCAAGCTCAAGGCCGAGGATCCCGACCGCGATCCGAAGTTCTACCTCGAGTGGGTCAACCTCGTCGCGATGGCCGTCAACGAGGAGAACGCCTCGGGCGGTCGGGTCGTCACCGCCCCGACGAACGGCGCGGCCGGCATCATCCCCGCCGTGCTCCACTACGCGCTCAACTACGTCGATGAGGTGACCGCCGGGGGAGAGGCCGCCAAGCACGACGCGATCATGACGTTCCTCCTCACGGCCGCCGCGATCGGCGTCCTCTACAAGGAGCGGGCCTCGATCTCCGGCGCCGAGGTGGGCTGCCAGGGCGAGGTCGGATCCGCCTCGTCGATGGCCGCCGGCGGACTGGCCGCGGTCATGGGCGGCACCCCTGAGCAGGTCGAGAACGCCGCGGAGATCGCGATGGAGCACAACCTCGGATTGACCTGCGACCCGATCGCCGGGCTCGTCCAGGTGCCGTGCATCGAACGCAACGCGATCGCCGCAGGCAAGGCGATCAACGCCTCCCGGATGGCGCTGTGGGGCGACGGCCAGCACCGGGTCAGCCTCGACGAGGTCATCGAGACGATGCGCCAGACCGGTGCCGACATGTCCTCGAAGTACAAGGAGACCGCGCTCGGCGGATTGGCCGTCAACGTCGTCGAGTGCTGAGGACAGGCTGTGACGGTGGACGACTGCCTCGGCGGGGTGAGCGGGGACGGGACTGCGATGTCTCGGTCAGCGGGTCGCCGTTCCTCCATCGTTTGGAACTCGTGTTCCACGTCTCGGGAAATGTAACGAACGGATAACGAAGGGTCCTCCGTCAGGCAGCCGTAGTGGCGAGCACGACGATCCCCAGAGATGCCATGGGGAAACCCCGGGACCACCTCGGCGAGGTTCTTATCCCCACCCCCGCGCTGCGGGCGCGGATTCGGGGTGAAATCGCCGAGGTGAGATTGACGCTCATGCTCATCTCGTTAGGTTTGTGGGCGTGAGAAACGCACTCGCTCAACCGAAGACGGAAACCGACGTCCGCCCTCCCTCGCTCGAGGACGGACAGCATCTGTGGCGGCTGGCGAAGGACTCGGCCGTGCTCGATCTCAACTCCTCCTACTCGTACCTGCTGTGGTGTCGTGACTTCGCGGACACCTCGGCGATCGCCTGGATAGACGGCGAACCCGCGGGGTTCGTCACGGGTTACACGCGTCCGGACAATCCGGACACCCTGATGATCTGGCAGGTCGCCGTCTCCGAGGCGTTCCGCGGGCGCGGCCTGGCCTCGACGATGCTCCACGCACTCGCCGACCGGACCGGAGCGCTGCGGCTGGAGACGACGATCACCGACGACAACGCGGCCTCGAACCGCCTGTTCCAGGCGTTCGCCGAGCAGCGCGGAGCCAGATTCGACCGGCGCCCGCTGTTCACCCCGGACCTCTACCCGGACGGCCACGACACCGAATACCTCTACGAGATCGCCCCGCTCTGAGCGCGGGTCGGGATCGGCTCTTCCTGTGCTCGGAGCACGGGTCGGCACGGCCCCGGTGGGCGGTCTCGGCGACTGCTCGACTTCAGCCCTCAACGGACGATCTCCCGCGGGCCCGCACGGGCGGGTCCGCACCCGCAGGGGAACCAGCTCAACCCTGCATCCGCAGGCCAGCCTGCACCCGCAGTCGAAACTGCACGCTGTCGAAAGGAATCATGCGATGACTGACACCACGACGACCACCCCAGACATCTTCGAGACCCGCGAATCCGCAGTGCGCGGCTACTCCCGTTCGTGGCCGGCGACCTTCGCCAAGGCCCAGGGTCCGCGGCAGTGGGACGAGGACGGCAATGAGTACCTCGACTTCTTCTCCGGGGCCGGTGCCCTCAACTACGGGCACAACAATCCGGCGCTGATGAACCCGCTCGTCGAATACCTCCAGTCCGGTGCCGTGCTCCATTCGCTCGACATGAAGACCCCGGCCAAGCGGGAGTTCCTCGAGACGTTCGAGAAGCTCATCCTCGAGCCGCGGGGACTCGACTACACGGTGATGTTCCCCGGACCGACGGGAACGAACACCGTCGAGGCGGCGCTCAAGCTCGCCCGCAAGGTCACCGGCCGCCAGCACCTGCTCTCGTTCACGAACGCGTTCCACGGCATGACCCTCGGGTCGCTGTCGGTGACCGGCAATTCGATGAAGCGCGAGGGCGCGGGCATTCCGCTGACGAACAGCTCGAAGATCCCCTACGACGACTACTTCGACGGGGAGACCCCCGACTTCCTCTGGCTCGAGAAGGTCCTCGAGGACTCGGGCTCCGGTGTCGACAAGCCGGCGGCGATCATCGTCGAGACCGTCCAGGGCGAAGGCGGCGTGCGGGCGGCGCGGGCCGAATGGCTGCGAGAGCTCTCGGCGCTGTGCAAGAAGCACGACATCCTCCTCATCGTCGACGACGTTCAGGCCGGCTGCGGTCGCACCGGCACGTTCTTCAGCTTCGAAGACGCCGGCATCGAACCGGACATCGTGTGCCTGTCGAAGTCGATCTCCGGATCGGGTCTGCCGATGGCGCTCACCCTCTTCCGCCCCGAACTCGACGCGTGGGAGCCGGGTGAGCACAACGGCACGTTCCGCGGGAACAATCCGGCCTTCGTCACCGCGACCGCGGCACTGAAGAACTTCTGGGCCGACAATGCGTTCCAGAACGAACTCGCCGACACGATCGCCCACCTTCACCAGCGCCTCGACGCCATTGCAGCCAAGGCCGAGGGAGCCACCGTGCGCGGCCGCGGTCTGCTCGCCGGGCTGCTCTTCGATGACCCGGAGACGGCAGGGAAGATCGCCGCCGAGGCGTTCGCCACCGGCCTCCTCATCGAGACCTCGGGCCCGCGTGACGAGGTCGTGAAGATCATGCCGCCGCTGACGATCACCGAGCGCGACCTCACCGCCGGACTCGACATCCTCGAAGCCGCCGTGCTCAAGGTCGCCCCGGCCGCGACGCCGGCGATGGCCTGAGCCTCGCCGGGACTTCTCTGCGCCCCGCCTGCCGCAGCGAGAGGTGGCCCGACCGCCTCGGCGAGGGTTCAGGGATACGACCACACTGACGAAACGAAGGGACACGATATGTACGTAGTCAATCGCGATGACCTCAACGGAACCGACCGGGACGTCCAGTCGGAGACGTGGCGGAGTCGGCGGATGGTGCTCGGCCGGGAGGGAGTCGGATTCTCCTTCCACGACACCGTCATCTACGCGGGCACGCGCTCGACGTTCCATTACCAGAACCACATCGAAGCCGTGTACTGCGTGCAGGGCGACGGCACGCTCACCGACGAGGAGACGGGCAAGACGTACCCGCTCACCGACGGGACGATGTACCTGCTCGACGGGCGCGAGAAGCACACCGTCGTCGCGAACACCGAACTGCGCATGGCGTGCGTGTTCAACCCGCCGGTCACCGGCCGCGAAGTCCACGACGAGAACGGCGTCTACCCGCTCATCATCGAGGAGACCGCCGCGGTCTGAGCAGCCGGCCGGTCTGGACGGCCTGCTGGCCTCCGGGCCGGTTGCGTCCGGCCGCGTACCCGGCGTCCCGGCCGCGTACCCGGCGTCCCGACCGTTTACGGCTCACTTCAGTTTGAGGGGCTCACGTTTTGGCGTGAGCCCCTCAAACTGAAGTGAGCCCTAAGCAGGGACCCCCTGCTCGAACCCGTGGCTCGAACCCGTGGCCCGAACCCTCTGCTCGAACCCGCGGCCCCTCACCTCACTGGGTCTTCGCTGCCTTCTTGGCGTTCTTCTTCGCGTCCCAGTAGGCGCGGGTGGTGACCTCGTCGGAGCCGTCCCACGCGTCGATGCCGTCGACGCCGGGCAGGTCGTCGCGGTTGAACACCGGCTCGAGACCCTGCTTGCGCTGTGCGGTGTAGTTCTTGAGCACCTTGAGCGCGATCCCGCCGAGGAGGAAGACGGCGACGAGGTTCGTCAGTGCCATGATCGACATGAACACGTCGGCGGCGGACCAGGCGAGCGGCAGGGCGATGACCGAGCCGGTGAACACGGCGGCCATGACGATGATCCGGTAGATGATGATCGCCGGGCGCGCGTTCCTCTTGAACAGGTAGGAGATGTTCGCCTCGCCGTAGTAGTAGTTGCCGAGGATCGAGGAGAACGCGAAGAGGAAGATCGCCACGGTGAGGAAGTGGACCGCCCAGGACCCCAGCTGGGAGGCCAGCGCGGTCTGCGTCAGCGACGCACCCTGCGCCTCGTCGTAGACGGGGTTGGAGAGCAGGACGATGAACGCCGTGATCGAGCAGACGAGGATCGTGTCGAAGTAGACGCCGAGGCTCTGCACGAGACCCTGCTTGGCGGGGTGGGAGACCGACGAGGTGGCGGCGGCGTTGGGCACCGAGCCCATGCCGGCCTCGTTGGAGAAGAGGCCGCGGCGGATGCCCTGGAGGATGACGATGCCGATGCCGCCGCCGACGACGGATTCGATGCCGAACGCGTTCCTGATGATGAGCATGATCATGTCGGGCACCTCGGTGATGTTCATCGCGACGACGAGCACACCGAGGAAGAGGTACGCGACGGCCATGACCGGGACGATGACCGAGGACCAGGCCGAGATCCGCTGCACACCGCCGAGGAAGACCGCGCCGGTGACGAGCGCGAGGAAGATGCCGAGGCCGACGGGCAGCCAGAAGCTCTGCGTGGTGTCGATGTTGAGGCTCGTGGCCGTGGCGTCGACGATCGAGTTCGCCTGCAGCGAGTTGAAGACGAGGCCGTAGGTGACCGTGATGATGACGGCGAAGAACGCTCCCATCAGGGGCTTCTTCAGTCCCACGCTCATGTAGTAGGCGGGGCCGCCGCGGAAGGAGTCCTTGTCCTTGACCTTGTAGAGCTGGCCGAGTGTCGACTCGACGAAGGCGGTGGCGGCGCCGAAGATCGCCATGAGCCACATCCAGAAGACGGCTCCCGGGCCGCCGATGGAGATCGCCAGGGCGATGCCGGCGATGTTGCCGGTGCCCACGCGGGAGGCGGCGGAGATCCAGAACGCCTTGAACGACGAGATCGACTTCGTGCCGTCCTTGTTGTTGCCGGGGCTCTCGCCGATGACGCGGAACATCTCCGGCAGCAGCCGCAGCTGGACCATGCTGGTGCGGATGCTCAGGTAGAGGGCGACGCCGATGAGGACGACGATGAGCACCCACCCGAGTCGGTCATTGACGAATGCGATGAGGTCTTCGAGGGACATGCCGATCGTTCCAATGCTTGTGCGGTGTTGTGCGTTTTCTCAACTCATTGTGCCACCACTCACATCATCGGGTGCGCGGCAGGGGCATGCGCAGCGCGGCAAGAGGGATTGCATCGCCGAGGCTGTTCGCCGCGACCGCGATCACCCCACTTCAGACGTGGTACTATTCCTGTGATCTACCGCACTTCGAAAGACCTGTACCGTGCCGACGACGCTGACTGGGATTCCTGCTCCCTGGGCTGCACATCGCCCGTTCCCCTGTGGAGGAGTCTCGTTGAGGACCGTTCGTCGTGCGCTCGCCGCCGAGCCTGAGCGCCGCGGATTCGCCGGCCCAGCATTCGTGCGCCCACGTACCTCTGCGCGTGCGTCGTTCGCACCGAGGTTCCCGGGAGTTCCGACGGGATCACTGCTCGATGACTGTCAGATCGTCGCCTCGCATCTCCCCGCGCGTGCCGGTGAACGTGTCGATCGCTTCAGATATATGAACGAGAAGGCCGAAGTTCGATTTCCGCGAGCCGTAGGCGCCTTTTGCGCTCGACCCTCGTGCGGCCTGCATGTGCGCCAGGTCGCTGTCATCGACGTGCCAGATGATGACCTGTGGAGGGTCGTCCCCGACGAACGTGATGCGGCGAGAATCCGCACTTACCGACCAGCCGTTGTCATTGAAGACGGCAACGATTTCGCGTCGTGTATTCCTCAAGTTCCCCTCCTGTGCCCTGCTGCCGTTCCGCACCTGGTCCCGAGCCGCGGCGGCCGGTGCCGGATCGCACCGCGAAACATCAGCCGACTCCGATCCCGGATTCACCGGAACGCAACCCTGACAACACCCAGGCATTGCCCGCAGCGCCTAGGATAATCCGCAATCGCCCTTGAGGTACCACGTTGACGGCTCCACCGGCACCGCCTCGGCGACCATCCCCATAAGGAGTACCCACCATGCCGATCACCGTTCTCACCCATCCTCCCGCAGGCGGCGTCAGGACCCCGGTCCCGCCGCTCGTCATCGCGCACCGCGGCGCGTCGCTGGGGTGGCCGGAGAACACGATCCCGGCGTTCGTCGCCGGCATTGACCAGGGCGCGGACATGATCGAGGTCGACGTCCACATGAGCGCCGACGGTGAACTCGTCGTCGTCCACGACATCACGTTCGATCGCACGACCGATGTGCGCACGGTCTTCCCCGACCGCGCCGACACCCACGTCTCCCAGATGACCGCCGCCGAGATCGCCCGGCTCGACGCGGGCAGCTGGAAGCATGAGGCCTTCGTCGGTCTGCAGGTGCCGACGCTCGCCGAGGTGCTCGCCCTCGTCCATGCGACCCGCACCGGGCTGCTCCTCGAGGTCAAGCATCCCGAGCTCTACCCCGGGATCGCCGAGGCGATCGTGGCCGCCTGCGACAACGTGCCCGACTACCTCGACCGGTCGCTTGCCGCGGGGCTGCTCGTCGTCCAGTCTGCCGACTGGGATTTCGTCCGGGAGTTCCACGAGCTCGCCCCCGAGGTGCCGGTCGGACTCCTCGGCCGTCCGACTCCCGAGCAGCTGCGCGACTTCGCCGCGTGGGTCGATCAGATCAACCCCGAGTACGTCGACGCCGACGCCGAGTACCTCACGCTCATCCACGAACTCGGCATGTCGAGCCTCGTGTGGACGATCGACGCGGTGCCCGACATGGAGACGGCGATCGAGAACGGTGCCGACGGCATCATCACGAATGTGCCTGACGTCCTCGTTGAGGTCGTCGAGGAGCTGTAGCCCGGCAAGGAACGCACTTTCAGATATAACAGCAACGCGCTACACTTATATCTGAAAGGAATGATCATGACTGTTCGCTCTCACCATGTGCTGTTCGACTCCGAGACGTCGGAATCTGCGTCCGAGCTGCTGAGAACAGCCGCGGATTCCGGAGCCGGCTGGACCATCCGCCGGTCCGATCTGGATCCCCGGGTCGCGGGTCTCATCGAAACCGTTCTTCAGGCGGTGGCCGCTGGTGATGAGATCTCCATTGGCCAGGTGCCCGAAGTGGTCACGACCACAACGGCGGCGTCGATGTTGGGACTTTCTCGTCCGACGCTGATGAAGCATGTGCGCGAAGGGCGGCTGCCATCTCATTCGGTGGGGACGCATACCCGGCTGCGCAGGGCGGACGTTGTGGAGTTCAGGAAGGCACTTCGCGCCGAACGCGCTCGTGCCATTCACGACCTCATGGAATTGGAAGACGAGCTGGGCGAGCCCTTGTAGGTCGGAGCCGCCTGCGCCGGCGGCTTAGTGCTGGCATCTGACCCAGGCGTATGTGCCTAGTCGTGCCGGGCCAGGAACTCTTCGACGCGTTTGTGGACTTCGGGGCGGCCGACCCAGTAGCTGTGGCGGGCGTCGGGGATGATGCTGACCTCGACGTCGGGGACTCTGCTACCGAAGATCGCGGCATTGCCGGGGTCGACGAGGAGATCATCGGCTCCTTGGAGGACGAGAGCCGGGACACTGATGGACTCCGGGTGCGGCCCATCGCGCAGGTCGGAGGCCTCACTGTGAACGCGCATAGCCTCAGGTGATTGCGGAGCGATCAAGACCTTGCATGCCTCACGTGGGTTCTCTGCAATCCACCAGTCAGGGTAGAAGAGGGAAGCCAGCGTCTTCGTATCGAGGGTCGCCAAAGCCTTCGCTCCCTCTGCCGGGCGCGGCGGTCCCGTCTCGTCGCCCACGCTCGTGGCGCCGATGACGATCGATACCGCTCGCTCGGCATGGTCGGCGCCGATCCACTGGACGATCCGACCACCCATCGAATGGCCGTAGAAGTGCGCGCGAGCGATCCCGGCGTTGTCGAGTATCGCCATGACGTCAAGAGCAAAATCCCTGGTGGACCACCGCGGAGGGAACTCGGACGTGCTGTCGCCGGTGCCGCGATGATCGAAGACAATGGTGGTCCGCTCGGAGAAATCGCTCCGCGCCGAGTCCCACCCGTGATGATCGAGCGCTCGTCCCTGCACGAGGACAAGCGGCGGCAATGACGGGAAAGCGCCCAGGCGAATCGAGTACCGGAGACGGGATCCATCAGGAGCAAGCGCGACAGGCACGAGTGCAATGTATCGGGCGGTTCTGACATGGCCGAGAACAGAGCTTTGGCGAAAGACAGGGGCGGCGGAAACGGACTGCGAACGGGAGATCTGGCGAGTTCGGAACGACTCAGATGAGAGCTTCACGGCGACGCCGAATCGGCGACTTCCGCCTCGGTGCGAGGCTGGTGGCGGTGAGGACGCTCGCCGCAGCAAGGTAGCCGATGACGACAATGGGGATTGCGGCGCCATCGCCGACCAGTGATTCTTCAGCACCGATCTGAAGCAGGGCTCCGATGATCACCGTGTTCATCGCGAAGATCAGAGTGAAGAAGCCTGAGGCTCCGAGAAGCCAGTCCCCGAGCGAC
The DNA here is from genome assembly GCF_005502845.1 of Brevibacterium sp. 2SA. Classification (NCBI taxonomy): domain Bacteria; kingdom Bacillati; phylum Actinomycetota; class Actinomycetes; order Micrococcales; family Brevibacteriaceae; genus Brevibacterium; species Brevibacterium sp. 2SA. Next base: position 20,122 of record NZ_SCMW01000038.1, read on the forward strand.
TTTCGTGGGACATCGAATGCATGTCGAAGTGCGAAGATGCCTGCGACAGCACCGACGGCAGCCAGCAGCGACAGGATCCACGTCCACGTACCTGTCGAGAACTCGACGATCGTGCCGGCCGGCGAGGTGAGAAAGCCCGCTGCAACGATAAGAGCTGCCGAACCGAACAGGGTGATGGCTGCCTCGTGCGGCTTCCGCCGACCGCTGTCCGCCGAGTTCTCAGCCGAGGCCATTGTGCGAAGAGTGCGAATCGTCACCGGTGTCAGGAGGGCAGGCGCCGCGAGAATGGTGAGAAACGGGAGTGCTCCCACGAACTCCGAGAGGGGTTCAGCGAGGGCCGCCGAAGGCACCAGCCGCAGACCGAGTGCCACGACTCCGGAGAGACACCAAGCGATGACGAGTGCTGCGGCGATGACGCCGGCAGCGCTGCTCGGTTGGCTCCGCGCGATGGCTCCCACCGCGGCCGCTGCTATCAGAGCGAGTACGAGCAGAGGGATTCCCACCCAGAGCGGGTGACCGGTTCCATAGTCCGGAGCGGTGAAGAAGAGCGCTGAGAAACCCACCCATGCGGCGAGGTGGACGACGAAACCGACGACGAGGACAGAGAAGCGTATCGACATCGACGGTGGCTGTAGTGCGCTGTCCATGAACCCATCGTGCCACATCGGCAATCATCGTTGCCGTGGTCGGCGCCTCGCGGCTGCGTCACAACGCACCCGTCGATCGGCAAGCACAGTTGTCTCAGGCCGGCGACACCGACCCGTTCGACAGCCACCTTGATGCCGCGGCAGAACACGGAAACGTCGACTATGTGGTGACGATGGATCGCCAAGCTCTTGTGCCGGATCCGGATCGAACGACTTACGAGTTCTATCACCTCGACGAGTTCCTCGTGCTATGCGACCAATCGATGCCTGACCGTATTCGGGCGGCACTGCTGACGAATCTCGGTTATCACGTGCTCAAGGCTAAGCGGGATGGCCGCAATGAGCTGCCGAACTTCCCGGAGAAGTACGCCGAGGCAGTGGTTCCAGACTTTGCCGAACGAGTTCTTGAGCATTATCGGAGGCTGGATATGAGCAAGATCTGGAAAGAGCCTCCGACATTGGCGAACTGGACCGGCTGAGTCGAGACGAGACCGGCGCATTCACTCATCCCGGAGTGGCCGCCGCGGCGACGTCACGGGTGCATGCGGGCGCCCTTGACCGTGCGGTCGACGGCGTTCTTCGGTCCGTGCAGGGCAACGCCGACGAGGTTGAGGTCGACGGCGGCGACGGAAGCGACGGCGGCGCGGTTGGCGGCGTCATGGCCGGTGGCGAACAGCTCTTCCGTGTAGACGGCGAGCGGAATGCCGCGGTTGACGGCCTTGGTGCGGATCGAGGCGAGCCGTGAAGCGTCCGCGGTCATGACCATGACGGGTTGGCGCAGCATGGGCAGATAGTCGTTGCCGTCGGCGTCTCGGTAGCGGTCTCCGACGAGGTCGTCCGTGCTCGTCGCGACTCCGGAGATGAGGAACGCCGTGACGTTGAGCTCCTGCCAGGGCAGCAGGTCGTCACGGAGGACGACGATGACCTTCGTATCGAAGCGCACCGCCGTCTCCGAGGCGTTCGACGGTTCGGGTGCGGTCGCCTCGGTGCTGGAATCGGTCGGTCTCGGATGCAGGGTATCGGTGGTGTCCATGCCTCCAGACTCCACGGTCGACGATGTCCCGGTCTTGTACATTTGTTGCATGGCCGAGGTGATCCGCGCTTGGCACCCGCCGGTGCCGCTCGTGCAGGAGGTCCTCCATGCCCGGTTCGAGCACCACGCCTACCCGTCGCACACCCACGATTCGTGGGCGGTTCTGCTCGTTGACGACGGCGCCGTGACCTATGATCTCGACCGCCATGACCACCTCGCCACTCCGGCCGCCATCACCCTGTTGCCGCCGCAGGTGCCGCACGACGGGAGGTCGGCGATACCGGAGCGCCCGTTTCGCAAGCGCGTCCTCTACCTGGAGTCGGACTGGCTTCCGGATGACACGGTCGGTGCTGCAGCGGACTCACCGACGCTGACCGGCGCTGATATCCTCTCCGCCGTCGAGGAGATTCACGCTGCCCTGGGCCACCCGGCGGATGCGCTCGCCGCCGAATGCGGCGTGCTCGCGCTGCGTGACCTCGTGCTCGGTCGTCTGCGGTCTCCGGCCGATGTGCCCGCCGACGTTCCGCTCGCCCGGCGGCTCCGTGACATGCTCGATGACCGTCTGGCTGAGACCGTCACCATCGCCGAGGCGGCTTCCGAGTTCGGAGCCAACCGCAGTCACCTCGTCCGTGTCTTCACGAACGCCTACGGCATCGCCCCGCACCAGTACGTCCTCGGGCGCCGGGTCGACCGCGCTCGCCGGCTCCTGCTCGCCGGCCTCACGCCCACCGAGGTGGCCACGGCGGTGGGGTTCCATGACCAGTCACATCTCACCAGACATTTCCGGCGGACTCTGGGCGTGACACCGGGGGCATTCGTCGCGTGAGACGAGGGCGCCTCACTCCCGCGGGGCGCGCTGGGTGCCCGTGAGCGGGGAATCCCAGGTCCCGGGTTCGGTCACGGGGAAGCGGCGGCCGGTGACCTCCTCGGCGAGGATGCGCACGAAGCGATTCTTCTTCCCCGCCTGCCACGGGGTGACGTCGAGGGAGATCGTGTCGAGCAGCTCATCGGTGCGGTTGATCGGCTTCGCCGTGCCCTTGACGACGACGCTCCACGCCTCCCCGGCCTCGGGGTCGAAGCCGTCGACCTCGAAGGCCACCTGCGGATGGTCGTGGATCGCGTCGATATTCGTGCCCTCCCCGGAGCGGAAGACGATCGACGAATGCTCGAGAGCGTAGTTGACGGGGAAGATCTCCGGGTGGAGGTCCTCACCCTCGCCGACGATGACGGCGAGGCAGCCGATCGTCGTGCTGCGCAGGCTCTCCCAAGCTTCGTCCGCGTCGAGGACCATGTTCGGATCAGCGTTCATCGCGTTGCCTTCCCTCGGGCGCGGGCGGCGGGACGTCGGAATCGCTCGCCATCGCCGCGCTTTTCTACAGAGTGTAGAAGAGTTGGGCGCCGAGCGACAGGGCATGCCGCGATGCGACCTTGAGAGTCTCGAAGTCGCCCCCTCGCGGTCTCCGGCGCGAAGTGAGAGGGTGGAGATATGGCCAACGAACTTGCCGCATCGACGAGCCCGTACCTCCGCGCCCACGCCGACAATCCCGTCGACTGGCGGATGTGGACGAAGGAGTCCCTCGCGGAGGCGGCCGACCGCGACATCCCCCTCCTCATCTCGATCGGCTACTCGACCTGCCACTGGTGCCACGTCATGGCCCACGAGTCCTTCGAGGACCCCGCCGTCGCCGAGATCATCAACGCCGGCTTCCTCCCCATCAAGATCGACCGCGAAGAGCTGCCCGACATCGACTCCCATTACATGAACGCCCTCCAGGCGATGCGCGGGCAGGGCGGCTGGCCGATGACGATCTTCGCGACCCCGACCGGCAGCCCGTTCTACGCCGGCACGTACTTCCCGCCGTCCCCGCGCGGCAACGTTCCCTCGTTCACGCAGGTCCTCGACGCGGTGTCCCAGACGTGGACGGACCGCCGCGCCGAGGTGACCGAGATGTCCCAGCGCATGGATCGCGGCCTGGCCGACATGGCCACCGCCGTCACCGATGCGATCCCCGCCGAGGCGGCTGCCGAGACCTTGACGTCCGAGGAGCTCGACGCCGCCGCCTCGGCGCTGCTCGACTCCTACGATCCGGCGTGGGGCGGGTTCGGCACTGCCCCGAAGTTCCCGCCGTCGATGAACCTCATGCAGCTGCTCGCGACGTTCGTCCGCCACGGTGGAACCACCTCGGCGAAGGAGACCGATGGGATCGCTGTCCTCGGCGCGGACGGCCATCTCACCGGCGACCTCACCCTCGACTGCCTCATCGCCGCCCGCAGCACCTTCGCCCACATCGCCTCCGGCGGCATGCGCGACCAGGTGCGCGGCGGCATCGCCCGCTACAGCGTCGACCGTCAGTGGTTCGTCCCGCACTTCGAGAAGATGCTCTACGACAACGCCGTCTACCTGCGGGCGGTCGTGCGCTGGGCCGAGGTCGAACGCGCCCTCGACCCGGCCTCGAAATGGCTTGCGCTCGCCGAGCGGGAGCTCGCTGACACCGCCGATTTCATGATTGCCGACCTCTCTGCCGGGGATCGGTTCGTCGCTGCTCTCGACGCCGATTCGCCCGGCGCCGACGGGCGGCTCGAAGAGGGTGCCGCCTACGTCGTCACGCAAGACGAATTCGCCGAGGTGGGCGGCGCCGGAGTGCTCCAGCTCGTCGATTCCCCGGCGGGCGCTGACCTGCCCGGCCTCGTCGTCGCGGCCCCGCGGATCGTCGATTGGCTCGGCATGGCCGACGTGCCCTTCGACGCCGAGCACCCCGCCCCGTGGGCGACCGAGGCGACGCAGGCCCAGGTCACGGCTCTGCGCACGCTCCTCGATGCGCGGCCCCAGCCGGCCAGGGATGAGAAGACGATCACCGAATGGAATGCGCTCGCCATCACCGCGCTCGCCGAGGCGGCCCTCTACTCCCATCCGAGTGCGGCGTCGGCGGCGTGGGGGAGCACCGCGGCGATCTTCTGGGAGTCGATGGTCAACCGGTTCATCACCGGGTCCGGCGACATCGACGCCGAGCCCGCCGAGGTCGTGATCCCCGGCGTTGGCGACCTGCCGGTGCGGCGCAGCTTCACCGGGGCCGATCCGGGCCCGGGGGCGGCGGGTCTGACGGACTGGGCGCAGATGATCGTCGCCGGTGCCGCCGTGCTGCAGCTGCGCAATGCGGGGCTTGGCGAGGGCGTCGGCAAACGAGCCGACACCGCTGTCGCGCTCGACGACACCCTGCTCACTCCGGCTGGGCTCGCCGAACTCGGCACCGAAATGCTGCGGAGGTTCACGAATTGGGACGCCGAGGCGGGGGCCGGGAGGACGTCTTCGACGGCCGGTGCAGGTGCCTCGGGCGGCGGAGGCGACGCGGTCGAGACCCTCGAGGTCTTCGACGCTGAAGCCGACGACATCCTCGGCGTGCGCGGATCCGACCCCGTCGACAACGCCACGCCCTCGGGGCGCGCGGCCGCTGCGGAGGCGATGCTGCTCCTCGGCGAGCTGGGAGTCGACGGCGGCACTCCAGCTCGGGGCCGCCTCGGCGAGGAGGATCCGACCGTCGGTCAGTCCGAGGCAACGCTCACGAGCAGTCAGGCGATCGACGTGCGCGATCGTCTGCTCGGGGTCTACCGGGCGCTGGCCGGTCGGGCGCCGCGCGGTGCCGGGCATGCGCTGTGGCAGGCCGAACGCGCCCTCGCCCCGGTCCGAGTCGCCAGTCGCGACGATGCTCTGCTCACGCTCGCCGCGAAGCACCCCGCGGTCACCCTCCTCACCGACTCGACCGGTGTGCCCGGGCCCGACGGGGACGAGATCCCCGTGCCCGAAGGGGCGGCGATCGTGTGTCGCGGCACGGTCTGCTCGCTGCCGGTGACGACGACAGCGGAACTTGCCGCGCTGCTCGACGGGTGAGGGCGAAGAGTGAGCGCGCGGCGGCCGCGATGGCACGGATCCAGCGCGGCCGCCCTGTCTCAGATGAGCTCCTTGACCGGTCCTTCATGCACTGCCAGGTAGACCCTGTTCCGGAGGGCATTGGCCTCCGCTGATGTCAGAGTCCGGTCGATGGGACGCAGAATGATGCGCAGCAGAGCATTCGCCTGCCCTGGGCGGGTCTTCAACCGCATGCGGACGGCCTCTGGCAGATCATCATGTGCGGTGCTGTTGAGGACCTCGACGGATTCGATCATCTCGACATCGTCGCCCAGAGCATTGCGGATGCGGTCGCCGAGTATCTCCTCGTCATCCGTGTCGCTGACCACGATCGAGATGTCTCGGCGAGCCGGTGGGAGGAGGGAAACGTGCTGCCACGGTTCGAGGTCGCGCATCTGCGCCGCGATTCTCGGCTCACTCGCACGCAGATACCGGATGTCGGGAATTCCCTTCCTCAGCATCAGCGCCCGTTCGAGACCCATCCCGAGAGCAAGACCTGACCAAGTGCGCGGGTCTAGACCCGATCGCCGGAGTACGTCGGGGTGGATCCGGCCGCATTCCGCCAATTCGAGCCATTCGCCGGAGTGGCGGACATCGATCTGCTTGCCGCCCACCGTGTACGGGTGGATCGCGTCGGTGACCCGCCAACCGGCGCCCGGCAGCACCGCCTCGACGAGGGTTCGTGCCATGTCGAGCACATCGTCGTCAGTCGATCGAGCACGGCGGACGCGCCAGAGATCGACCTGGTGCGGTTCACCCACGTGAGTGCGATCGACGACGTCGCGTCGATAGACCAGTCCCGGAGCCACCAGCAGCTCGTCGACGTGGACGTCCGCGGCGTCCGGCGCCCCATAGCGATCCAATTCAGCGGGAATCGCGGCACTGGTGTGGCTGCGGAGCATGACGGTCGAGCTGATGTACCGGGTGTAGCGCTGTGCTCGGGTGACGTCGTTGAGAAGATAGCCCAACCGGTCGTAGTTCTCGCGGACGGGCACGATGGGTGACGAGCGGACCCGGCGCACCGAGGACCGCCACGATGAGCTCAGTGCGGCAATGACATCGTCGAGCAGCGTCTGAATGGCGTGCTGTCCTTGGCGTGCATCCGTGAGATCGCGGATGCTCAGGGCTCGGTGCAGCTGGTCAGGGGTGAGATAGCGGTAGCCGGAATCGAGGTCGGTGGTGGTATCCAGTGACATGAGGAGTCTCCGATGTGAGAGTGGCTGGTCGGTGGTGGAGTTCTTCCCCCGACCGTGCCTGCGGAGACGCGCGCTGTCAGTGCACGACGACGACCCCGCGGCCGATTCCCGGCCGGGGGTGTGCAAATCGCTGATAGCGCTTCATGTGTTCAGGATACAGCTGAGTGGGACAGGAGAACATGGCCAGACGCTGCCCGACCTGCGGGAGCGCCCGTCATTCGGGGATTGTGGGATCGTCAACCTCGCGGTGAACACGGAGGTCACCGTTCTCGAATCGTTCGGTCGGTGAGTGATCGACGGACCGGCGGTACCGGTCAGCGATCGTGGCGAGGCGGGGGATGAGTTCAGGCGGTGATTCGACGGTGAAATCCATCATGAGCATGCCGATATAGGCGGCAACGGTGTCGAGGCTGTCAGCACCGGTGAGGAGAAGGCAGTTCTCGTCGTCGATCGGCTCGACGATGCCGACGGTCGGATTGATGCGATCGAGCACAGCCTCGGCCGATGCCTCAACACGAAGTCGCGCTCGCACCTTCCATCCGCTTGCAGCGATCGAGTGCATTGCGAAGGCGATGCCGTCGCCGCCCGGCAGCGGCTGCGGCGTGAAACGACGGCCGGCCGGTGGTCGCACCGTTGCCAGATCCATGCGAAAGGTGGTCCATTCGCCGGTTGCGGGGTCGCGTGCGACGAGATGCCACCGTCGTCGCCAGCTGAGGAGCCGGTAGGGTTCGACGCTTCGCGCGTCTCCCTGATAATCGATGGTCAGCCGCTCGGTGCCGCGGATCGCCCGCGCCACCGAGCGCAGGACAGCGGCATCGACCTCTGGGTCGGGAGCATCCGTGTCCGTGTTCTCCGGGGCCCGGTCGATCGTCGAACGCAGAGCGTCGACAGTGGGCCTAAGTCGTGCCGGAAGCACCTGATCGAGCTTCATCAGAGCGCGGGCTCCGGCGTCCTCGATCCCACTCACCCCGACGGCCGCTCGAAGCCCCACCGCGACGGCAACCGCTTCGTCATCATCGAGCAGGAGCGGGGGCAGCCTGCCGCCCACGCCGAGGCGGTAGCCGCCGACGGAGCCGCGCGTCGCATCGACGGGATAGCCGAGTTCGCGCAACCGGTCCACGTCGTGCCGGATCGTCCGGGCAGAGACATTCAGAGTCTCGGCAAGCTCGCGTCCGGTGCGCTTCGAACCGGATTGCAGGATCACAAGCAGTGACAGCAGTCGCGACGTCGGGTCGACCACATCGTCCTCCACGGCTCTCCGGAACGAAGTTGCCCTATTAGGAACAGATCCTACCTAATTGCGATCTAGCGTCGAGGTATGAACAGCACTGAGGAGTCCCTGTCCATCCGTCCATTCACCATTTCCGTGCCCGAGGCTGATGTCGCCGATCTGCGCGAGCGGCTCGACCGCACCCGCCTGCCGCTGGCCTCGCCGGTCGATGACTGGGACGCGGGCACACCGAACAGCTACCTCGACACAGCGCTCACGGCGTGGAAGGAGTTCGATTGGGGCGCCGCAGAGGCCCGGCTCAATACGCACCCGCACTACATGGCCGAGATCGACGGACAGCCCGTTCACTTCGTTCACGTGCGCTCACCTCACAAGAATGCCGTGCCGCTGCTGCTCGCACATACCTACCCGGGATCAGCTGTTGACTATCTCGACCTCATCGACCGCCTCGTCGATCCCGTTGCGCACGGCGGAGATGCCGCGGATGCCTTCGACGTCGTCGTGCCCGACGCTCCTGGGTTCGGCTTCTCACAGCCCCTGCGCCTTGGGGGGTGGACGAATGCGAAGATCGCGCGCGCCTACGATCGCCTCATGCGCGAACTCGGCTATGAGAGCTATGGCATCCACGGATCGGATACCGGTGCGATGATCGCTCGTGAGCTCGGTCTGCTCGACCCGGAAGGCTTCCTCGGTCTGCATGTGCTGCAGCTGTTCTCGTTTCCCTCCGGCGATCCGGCGGAGTTCGAACGGCTCGAACCGGCTGATTACGCAGGTCTCGAGCACATGAAGTGGTTCCAGTCCGTGGGCGGCTACAACACGATGAACGCCTCGCGTCCGCAGACTGTCGCAGTGGGTCTCAGCGACTCCCCGCTCGGGCTGCTCGCCTACAGCGAACTCTTCAACTCCTTCGGCAACGGCACCTCGCTCGTCTCCCTCGACCAGATTCTCCTCGAGGTCAGCGTCAATTGGTTCGCGAATGCTGCGTCGGGGATGAGCCGCAGCTATCTTGAGAATGCCCGAGCCGAGACGGAACCTCAGGTCAGCAGCGCACGAACCGGCGTCGCTGTGTTCAAGGATGATTTCCAAACGATCAGGGTCTTCGCTGAGCGGGACAACGCCGACATCGTCCACTGGTCCCGATTCGACGAAGGCGGCCATTTCGCGGCCCTGGAACGACCGGATGACGTGGCGACGGATATCCGCGAGTTCTTCCGAGCCGTGCGCTGAGAGCAACCGCTCGCACAGTGCTGACGGGCAGTCGCCTCGCGGAATCGCAGAGAACCGGCATCGCCGAGCGTCCGATCCTGGAACGGCTGTGGTCTCAATCGGGGATGAGGCTGAGTCCTCGGTAGCGGTTGAGGGCGGCGGCCATCTCCTGCGCGCGCGGCCGGGCGACGTGACCGGGATGCTTCCGGTGGCCGGTGAGGCCGTCGATGCCCTGCGCGTCGAGCATCGCCTCGATCTCCGCGAGCGCCTCGACGACGGAGACCTTCCCGTCGAAGATCCTCGCCATGTACTCGAGCGACTCGGCGATGCCGTTCGTCTGCTCGGGGTCGACGAGCACAGTTGAGACCCCGCGCTCCCCGAACAGGGGGCGGACCCGGTCGACGAACGGGGTGATCGGCTCCCGGTCGGCGGGGATGAGCGCGCGCATCCGCTCATCGCGGATCATGAAGTTCGTCGCCGAGGTGTCCTCGTCGATGAGGAGGGAATGCGCGCTCGCCTCGACGGCTTCGACGAGGTTCGCCGCCTGTGAGGTCGATCCGCTGGCGTTCGTCGTCGAGAAGAATCTCGTGTCCGTGCCGGATGGCAGATTGTTGATGAACGGTGAGATGTCGTCACCGGTCACTGCGCGTCCGTCCTCGGCCCGGATCGCGGTGGCCGTCGGCTCGGTGATGACCCATTCCCGTCCGTCACCGGTGACGTGCGGGTAGACACCGCGCTCAAGCGCGCGCAGAATCGTCGACTTGCCGTGGTAGCCGCCGCCGACGATGACGGTGACACCACGGGGGATCGCCATGCCCGTGACCCGGCGTCCGCTCGTCAGGTCGAACGTGCGCTCGAGACTTGTTGGGCTCCGGAAGGGCACGGCGGCCGCAGCGTCCATGGGCCGATCCGAATCACCCGAGCGGCGGGGCAGGATCGCCCCGTTGCCGACGAAACCGACCAGGCCGTCCTCGCCGAGGCGGTCCCTCAGCTCAGTCTGATCGCGGAGGAGCTGCACATGGTCGGCCAGCGCCTGGCCGTCGATGTTGTCGTAGAGGAACATCGCCCGGGCGAGATCGATGACGTCGCGGGTGACGGTGTCGGCGGCCTGATGACCGAGGATGCGCCGTCCGCGGGCCGGCAGATTGACGAGCAGACGGGCCTCGAAGCCGTCATCGTCGATGATGACGTTCGTCCGTTCGAGCACTTCCTGGCCCGGGCGCCCGAGATTGATCGACCGCCCGTGGTCGCGCCGGATGACACCATTGCCCACCCGCAGGAGGTAGTCGGAGGCGGCGATCCGATCGAGGCGGCCGGTCGTGAGATCGGCGGGGAACCCGGCATCGGCACGTCTGACGCGCACGCGGACCTTCGACGGGGAGGCGAAGGGATCGACCTGGACGCGATCGACGATGAGGGTGACCGGGCCGAACGTGTACTGCCCGGTGATCTGCTTGTAGTTGCCGTAGCTCTTGCCGTCGAGACGATGGAGGGTGTCTGCCAGCTGCGATCGTTGGGGGCTCATCTTCGCCATGCTACGCGACAACTGTCGTTGCGCACCGACAAATTTCTGGTGTCATCGGTCTTGCGAATGACACCACAATGGTGTCATCATGAATGCATGAACATCACGCGACATGTCGAGCAGCTCCAGAACCAGCTCACCGCCGCGGCCGCAGCCGGCGATGACACCACCCGCGATGTCGCCGAGCGACTCGTCACCGCCCTCGAACCCGCGGCGCGGGTGACGATCCTCGATGCGCTCACCGATGCCAGTGCGGAACTGACCTCGGCGATCGCCCCGGCCGTCATCGATGTCCGCCTCCGCGGGCGCGACATCGACTTCGTCGTCGACGGGCTGCCCGCCCTCCGGGGAGACGAGGGCGATGCGGAGATCACGCAGCCGGAAGCGGAGCACATCCGCGCCGATGTCCCCGTCGACCTCGACGACGCAAGCACCTCGCGGACGACGCTGCGGCTGCCCGACTCGATCAAGGCCCGCGCGGAGCAGGCGGCCAAAGCCGAGGGCATCTCGCTCAATGCGTGGCTCGTCCGTGCCGTCGCCGCAGGTCTCGACGCTCGCGGCGCCGAGCGAACCCGAACCAGCAGAATCTCAGGATGGATGCGATGACTCAGTACACGACCATGACACGACCGGCGATCACCGTCGACATCCCGGCCGCCACCCTCCTCGTCACCGCGAGCGAGCGCGACGGCGTCGACGTCACGATCGAACCGACGAACCCCGACCGCGCCGTCGACCAGGAGGCCGCCGAGCGGATCTCCGTGACCGAGGGCGACGGCACTCTCGACATCGCCGGGGAGAAGCGACTCCTCCTCGGCGGCAAGGGCTCGGCCGACGTCCGACTCGAGGTCCCCACCGGGACCGACCTCGACGTGGCGATCGGCGCGGGATCCGTCCGGCTGCGCAACCACGTGGGCGCCGTGAGCGTGAAGGCCTCCGCCGGCGACGTCACAGGTGACACCATGGTGTCACTCACGGCGAAAGTCAGCGCCGGAAGCCTCGCAGTCGACGAGGTGACCGAGGGCGTCGATGTCCGACTCTCCTCCGGAGATGCCCAGCTCGGACGGATCGGCGGGGAGACTCACATCAAGTCGGCCCACGGGTCGATCCGTATCGGCGAGTTCGCCGGCACGGGAGAGCTCGCCACCGCGACCGGCACCATCAGCCTCGACGATGTCGACGGCGAGGTCAGGGCCGCCTCGGGGCACGGCTCCGTGCGGGTGCGACGAGCCGGCAGCGGCCGCCTCGACCTCGAATCGTCGTTCGGCACGATCGAAGTCGGCGTCGCCGCCGGTGCGCCGGTGTGGATCGACGCGGATTCGAAGAACGGAGTCGTGCGCACCGACCTCGACACCGACTCCGGACCGCTCGGCGACGAACTGCCCGTCGAAGTCCACGCCCATACGAAGTTCGGCGACATCATCATCGACCGCGCCCAGTAACCCACCGACCTCACCGAGGTCGGACACATCAGCCGCTGTCGCGGCACATCATCACAGCCCACCTGGTCAGGCGACCCGGCGTGGCTTCGTGCACCCGAAAACCGGTCAGCGCAGCGCCGCCGGCCCACAGATCACCACGAGAACAAGGAGCATCCCATGTCGGATCTCGTCACCGAATCCGGAACCACGCCGACGACCAGACCGGCCATCAGCGTCAGAGACCTGCGGAAGGCCTACGGCGACAAGACCGTCCTGGCAGGCATCGACCTCGAGGTCGCCCGCGGTGAGGTCCTCGCCCTGCTCGGTCCCAACGGGGCCGGGAAGACGACGACGGTGAACATCCTCTCCACACTGCAGCGTCCCGACAGCGGACGCGCCGAGGTGTTCGGTCGTGACGTCGTGACCGCAGGGGCCGAAGTGCGCCCGCTCATCGGGCTGACCGGGCAGTTCTCCGCCGTCGACGGTCTGCTCACCGGCCGAGAGAACCTCGCCCTCGTCGCTGCCCTCGCCCACCTACCGGGGGCGGAACAGAAGGCGCGGGTCGACGAGATGCTCGAGCGCTTCGACCTCAGTCCCGCGAGCCGACGGCAGGCATCGACGTACTCCGGCGGCATGCGCCGCAGACTCGACCTCGCCATGACACTCATCGCCCGGCCCAGCCTCGTCTTCCTCGACGAGCCGACGACCGGCCTCGACCCGCGCAGCCGCCGCACGATGTGGGAGATCATCGGCGAACTCGTCGCCTCCGGGGTGACGATCCTCCTCACGACGCAGTACCTCGACGAAGCCGATGAACTCGCGGATCGCATCGCCGTCCTCGATGATGGGAAGATCGTCGCGAACGACACCCCGGCCGGGCTCAAGCGACTCATCCCCGGCGGTCGCATCGACCTCGCGTTCGCCTCGGCGGCCGATCTCGATCGAGCGCAGAGCCTCTGGCCGCAGGCCGCCGGTCGGGCTGAGGCGCTTGCGCTCTTTATCCCCGGTGATGGGGGAGCGGCACACCTGCGAGAGGTCCTCGGCGGATTGGAGTCCGCCGGCATCGAACCGCGCGGACTCACCGTGGAGACGCCCAGCCTCGACGATGTCTTCTTCGCCCTCACCGGGCACGGGGCACGCACGACCGATGTGAGCTCGAACGCCACTGGCGACGACGAGGCCGATGCGACCGCGGATCCGGTGGACAGCCTCGGCGAGAGACATGACGGCACCCACCCGACCGACATCGCGACACGACACGGAAGGACCGAACGATGACTCAGACCCCCACGACACCGCTGACCGCGGCAGCCCCCGAGCCGGCGCGTCACCCGATCCGCTGGGCATGGGCGGACACGGCGACGATGGTCAAGCGGCAGTTCGTCCACGCTGTGCGCTATCCGGTGTTCATGTTCCTCGTCGGTGCCCCGATCGTCATCCTCCTGCTCTTCGTCTACGTCTTCGGGGGAACCCTGGGCCGGGGGCTCGGCGGTGATTCCGGTGACTACCTCGCCTACGTCATGCCGGGCATCATCGTGCTCACCTTCGTCGGCGGCATGCAGCTGACGGCGCTGTCGATGTCGCAGGACATGAACGAGGGGATCGTCACCCGGTTCCGGTCGATGTCGATCTCGCGCGGCGCGGTCATGGCCGGCCACGTCATCAGCAATGGCCTGCAGCAGGTCGCTGCCGTCGTCATCGTCCTCGGTCTGGCGCTCCTCCTCGGCTTCCGACCGGCGGCGGACGGGCTCGACTGGCTGGGCCTCGTCGGCTTCTGCCTCCTCCTCATCGTCGCCCTCGGATGGCTGTCGGTGGCACTCGGCGTCATGGCGAAGTCGGTCGAGACCGCGAGCAATGTGCCGATGCTCTTCATGCTCCTGCCGATGGTCGGCTCCGGATTCGTGCCCACGGACACGATGCCGCGCTGGATGCAGATCTTCGCGGACGTCCAACCCTTCACGCCGATCATCGAGACGATCCGCGGACTGCTCATGGGCACGCCGCTCGGCAGCAGCTGGTGGATCTCGCTGCTCTGGATCGTCGGCTTCGGCGTGCTCGGCTATGTGCTCGCCCGGACCGCGTATGAGAGGCGGGCCGCCCAGTAAGACGGGCCGCCGCATAGGGCGAGTCGGCCAGTAAGACGGTCCGCCCAGTAAGACGGGCCGCCGCGTAGGGCGAGTCGGCGGCGGGATCTTCCCCGGGCGGCTTGCAGACCGTTTCGGACGGGCGCCGGATCAGCTCGTGCGGGCGCGTCGTCCGAGGTAGAAGTCGGCGGCGTTGGACCAGAAGACGGCGTCGACCTCGGCGGGCGTGAGCACCTCGCGGACGAGGTCGAGGTCGGTGTCGGCGAACGGGCGACGAGCCCGTGTCGACGGCAGGTCGGTGCCGACCATGAGCGCGGATGGGTCGGTGTCGACGATGCGGCGGATCACCTCGGCGGGATCGAGGTCGACCCGCCCGAACCCGGTCGCCTTGACCTTGACGCCGCGTTCGACGAGGCGGAGGAGAGTGTCGATGCCGTCCCGGTGCATTCCGAGGTGGTCGATGCCCACGGCCGGCAGGGCCGCGATCCGCGCGGCAAGATCGTCGTCGATCGTGCGCGCGTCGATGTAGAGCTCGGTGTGCCAGCCGGCCAGGTCATGGACGCGACGGGCGAAGCGATCGAGGTCGCCCACATCCGCAGAGCCGCCGCGGGCGACATTGAAGCGCAGGGCGCGCACGCCGGCGGCATCGAGGGCGAGGATGTGCTCGTCGCTCGTGTCAGCCGGCAGCTGCGTGACTCCGGCGAAGGTCGGTCCGAGCCGCCGCAGCGCCTCGACGAGGTAGCACTGGTCGAAGGCCTGGAACGACCCGGAGACGATCGCGCCGCCGACGACGGTGAAAGCGGAGTCGCTGAGGCCGGGAGTGGGCTCGGCGTCGGCGGGGGTGGGCTCGGTGC
>NZ_SCMW01000039.1:0-35080 GCF_005502845.1 Brevibacterium sp. 2SA
TGGACCGCGTCGGCTTTGAACTCCGGCGTGAACGTCCTGCGATTCGTAGACATGATTCCCTGTCGTGCCTTCCTGGTAACGACTGTCTACGAGAAGTGTCACACCCCACTTCTCGCCCATCATCATCACGGTGATGTTCGGGTTGACGGTGGTGATCTCGGGCATCGCCGAGGCGTCGACGACGCGCAGGCGGTTGACGCCCTTGACGCGCAGCTGCGGGTCAAGCGGTGCGGAGTCGTCGTCGGCGGCACCCATCTTCACCGTGCCCACCGGGTGGTAGACGGTGTTGTGGGTGCGGACGATGTAGTCCTCGAGCTCCTCGTCGGTCTGCGCCTCGGTGCCGGGGAACAGCTCTCGGCCCGCCCAGTCCTTCATCGCGTCCTGGGAGACGATCTCGCGGGCCTTGCGGATGCCGGCGATCATCACGCGCATGTCATGGCCGTCGGGATCGGTGAAGTAGCGCGGGTCGACGAGGGGCTTGTCGCGGAAGTCGCACGACCGCAGACGCACCGTGCCGCGCGAGCGCGCGTGCGTGACGTTCGGCGTCAGGCAGAACGTGTTCTCCGCGGTCGGGTAGCCCTGCCGGACCGTGTGCATGTCGAACGGCACCGACCCGTAGTGCATCATGAGGTCGGGACGATCGAGTCCGTCCTCGGTGGGGGAGAAGATGCCGATCTCCCACCACTGGGTCGAGTCCTCGACCATCGGCTGCTTGGCCTCCCAGCTGATGACGCCCTCGGGGTGGTCCTGGAGGTTCTCCCCGACTCCCGGCGCATCGACGCGGGCCTCGATCCCCACCTCGGCGAGGTGGTCCTTCGGCCCGATGCCCGAGAGCATGAGCAGCTGCGGGGTGTTGATCGCACCGGCGGAGACGATGACCTCCTTCGTCGCCTCGATCCGGTGGGTCTTGCCGAAGGCGTTGTTGACGACGAGGACGGCGACGGCGTTGCCCGCGTCGTCGAACTCGATCTCCTTGGCCTGGGTGTCGGTGAGGATCGTGAGGTTCTCACGGTCGAGGATCGGGTGGAGGTAGGACACTGAGGAGGACGACCGGGTGCCGTCATCCTTGCGGTTGACCTGGAAGAAGTTCGCCCCGTTGATGACGGTCTCGCCCTCGTTGAACTGGACGCGGGGGATGCCCGCCTCTTCGCACGCCTCGAGGAGGGCGATGCCGCACGGATCGACGGGCGGGACATTCATCAGGCGCACGGGACCGTCGTGGCCGTGATGGTCACCGGGCAGCTCGTTGTTCTCGAGCTTCTTGTAGAGCCCGAAGGTGTCGGCCGAACCCCAGCCGGTGGCGCCGTGCTTCGACTCCCACTCGTCGAGGTCCTCCTTCGGTGCCCAGAAGGCGATGCACGAGTTGTGCGAGGAGCAGCCGCCGAGGACCTTCGCGCGGGCATGGCGCATGAACGAGTTGCCGTGCTCCTGCTTCTCAATCGGGTAGTCCCAGTCGAAGCCGGACTCGAGCAGCTCCATCCACCGGTTGAGGCGGAGGATGACGTCTTCGTCGACGTCGGTGGGACCCGCCTCGAGGAGGCCGACGGTGACGTTCGGGTCCTCGCTCAGGCGAGCGGCAACGGCAGCGCCGGCCGATCCGCCGCCGACGACGACATAGTCAAAGCTGTGCGTGGTATCCACGTGGTCTCTCCTCATTCGCTTTCGGTGTGGACGGGGAACCAGCCGGTCACGGCGGGCTCGAGGTTGTGGTAGATGTGCTTGGCCTCCTGGTATTCGGCCATGCCGGTCGGGCCCAGCTCACGGCCGAAGCCGGACTGCTTGAATCCGCCCCACTCGGCCTGCGGCAGGTAGGGGTGGAAGTCGTTGATCCAGATCGTGCCGTGGCGCAGCTTCGCCGCGACCTCCTGGCACTTGCCGGCATCCTGCGTCCACACGGCACCCGCGAGACCGTAGATCGTGTCATTGGCGGTCTCGACCGCCTCGTCGACGGACGAGAACGTCTCGACGGTGACGACGGGTCCGAAGGCCTCATCGGAGACGACCGACATTCCGCGTTCGACGTTGTCGAGGACCGTCGGCAGGTAGTAGTAGCCGTTCTCGAGGTCGCCCTCGCCCCACTTGCCGCCGCAGCGCACACGGGCGCCCTCGGCGACTCCCTTCTCCACGTACTTCGTCACCTTGTCGCGGTGCGCGGCGGAGATGAGCGGGCCGGTCTCGGCGTCGGGATCGAACGGGCCGCCGAGGCGGATCTGCGAGGCGCGTTCGACGAGCTTGTCGACGAACTCCTCGGCGATCGAATCCTCGACGATGAGGCGGGCACCGGCGGAGCAGACCTGGCCCGAGTGAACGAACGCGCCGTTGAGGGCGTTGTCGAGGGCGGCATCGAGGTCGGCGTCGGCGAAGACGACGTTGGGGTTCTTGCCGCCGAGTTCGAGCGCGACCTTCTTCACCGTCGCCGCGGCGTTGGCCGCGAGCAGTCGACCGGTGACAAGTCCGCCGGTGAACGAGACCATGTCGACGTCCTCACTCGTCGACAGGGGCGCACCGGCATCGGCTCCGGCGCCGAGGATGAGGTTGCCGACACCGGCCGGCAGTCCGAGCTCCTCCATGACCTGCATCGTCATGATCGCCGTGTGCGGGGTGAGCTCGGCGGGCTTGAGGACGAAGGTGTTTCCGGCGGCCAGACACGGCGCGATCTTCCACGCCGCCTGGAGCAGCGGGTAGTTCCACGGGGTGATGAGCGCGCACACGCCGACCGGTTCGTAGGAGATGCGGCTGACGACAGAGTCGGCACCGGCGTCGACGATGCGGCCTGCATCATTGGCGGCGAGCTTGCCGAAGTAGTCGAAGCAGTTCGCGATGTCGTCCATGTCGATGCGCGACTCGACGATCCGCTTGCCGGTGTCGAGTGACTCGGCGACGGCGAACTCCTCTTTGCGCTCCCGCAGGGCGGCGGCGAAGCGCAGCAGGAAGTCGCCGCGTTCGCTGGCGGGCACGCTCGACCACACGCCGGAGTCGAAGGCGCGGCGGGCCGCGGCGATCGCGAGCTCCGTGTCGGCCGGGCTGGCTTCGTCGACGACGGCCACGAGGCTGTCATCGGCAGGATTGTGGATCTCCCGGGTCCTGCCGTCCTGGGCCGAGACCCACTGTCCATCGATGAAGAGTGTATTGGGCACGATGTCTCCTGTTCCTGATTCGAATCCGTGGGCTGTGATCAGCGGTGCCGACGACCTGCGGCGATGTGGGCAGAGGCTGTGAGTCGGTGTCCTCGCGTCATTGTCCTGTGTCCCCGTCGGGTCTTGTGTACTTGCCGGCGGTCACTCCGACCGGCCCGAAGGGGGAGATGGTGGATCGCGAACGGTTTCCCGCAGGGGTGGATTCGGGCGCCCCGAGTCCGGCCGCCTGCATAAGCGTCTCGCGATGGCGAGAGTGATGTGAAACCGTGTGCAGGCTCTCAGCTGTCGGTGTGCCTGCGGCCATGAATACCCCACTGTCTGCATGCGCATGGGTGGATGCCCCGGAATCGGGGCGCACTGATCGGTTCGCGAGAGAGTCTAACAGAGCAGACGTCCCGTACCACCTGGTAGGTCTGGGAGTCTCACGGTCGCTTTCGGTGAACGGAGAACGGCATTCCGGCCTGTCATGACGTGTTCGCGACCACAGGGTGTCGCGGCGGAAAGCGGATCGGTACCCGGACAAGCTCATGGCCAGCACTTTGAGAAAGAGTGCATATATTGCACTGAAGGTGCAAACAATGTACCGTCGGGATGTCGTTGATTCGTTTATCCCGAGTGGGTCCGCGAGCCGACGCACAACCGAGCGGACACCGCAGTCCGTTCCCAGTGCTTTGCAGTTTCAAGGCATTGCCGCGATATTGCGCCGAAGGAGTCTCATGTCGTCTGCCACCGTCACCCCTGAATCCCCGCTCGCCAGTGCACTGCGCAAGGCGCGATGGCGGATCCTCCCATTGGTCTGCATCCTGTACTTCATCGCCTACCTCGATCGGAACAACGTCGGTTTCGCTCGTGAGGAGATGAGCGAATCGCTCAACCTCAGCGCCTCTGCGTTCGGCCTCGCCGCCGGCCTCTTCTTCATCGGGTACACGATCTTCGAGATCCCCAGCAACGCCGGGATGCATCGGTTCGGTGCGCGGCGCTGGATCGCCCGCATCCTCATTCCCTGGGGGCTGCTTGCGATGGGCACGGCATTCGTCGTCGACGACGTGTCGTTCTCGATCGTGAGGTTGCTCCTCGGGATTGCTGAGGCGGGCTTCTTTCCCGCGGTCGTGTTCTATCTGACCCTGTGGTTTCCCGTTCGACAGCGCGCCGCGATCCTCGGTGTCTTCGTCCTTGCCCAACCGATCGCGAACATGCTTGGAGCACCGATCAGTGGTCTCCTGCTGCAGATGCACGGCATCGCTGGGCTGCACGGTTGGCAGTGGATGTTTCTCGTCGAAGGGTTCCCCGCCGTCATCTTCGGCCTCATCGTGCCCTTTGTCATGACCGATCATCCCGCCGCAGCGAGGTGGCTGACCGACGTGGAGAAGGCGGCTCTGGAGAGGACCATCGCCGAGGACGCCGTACGGATCGCCTCCACTGGAGCGTCGTTCTCCGTGGCCCTGAGAAGTCCGCTGGCTTGGGGATACGCGCTGCTCAATTTCGGAATGGTGCTCGGCATCTACGGACTTGCATTCTGGCTCCCATCGATCGTCTCCGAACTCGGCGACTTCGCACCACTACAGCGCGGCCTCGTCGTCGCTGTTCCCTACGCGGCAGGAGCGTCCTTCGTGCTGTGGTGGAGTGGCCGCGCCGATCGCACGGGCAAGCGTGCCCTCCACGTCGCTGTCAGCCTCGGGACGGCCGCTTTGGGCCTCGTAGTTGCCGGCTTCAGTCTGGCCTTTTCCCCGATTTTGGCAATAGCCGCGCTATGCGTCGTGTCGATAGGCGTCTACACGGCCATCGGGCCGATGCTCTCAATGTCGGCGAGTCTCTTCGTCGGTCCTGCCGCAGCAGCTGGCATCGCGCTCGTCGGATCGGTGGGAAATATTGCCGGTTTCGTCTCACCGGTCGTTGTCGGATGGCTCATCGATGCGACGGGTTCGACGCAGGCCGGAGTGCTGTTCCTCGCCTCGGCCCTCGGAGCCACGGCGATCGCCACAGTTGTCTTCGCCGGGCGCCGACCTGAGGGGAACACGGAGTTGGCCTTCCGCATCTCGCAGTCCACAAGTTCACACAGCGTCTGATTGGCGCGATCCAGAAAGGGACCTCCATGAACACACCCTCCAACGCGAACTATGAACTCGCCGGAAAACTTGCACTCGTCACAGGAGGCGGGGTCGGCATCGGTGCCTCGATCGCAGAGTCGCTCGCAGCTCGCGGCGCTCGCGTCGCCGTCACCTATCGCTCCCACCGTCCGGACGATGAGGCCCTTGCACGCCTCATCAGTATCGACGGGCAGGAACCGGTGGCGGTCGCCGCCGATCTCACCGTCGAGGCCGAAGTTGCCAACCTCGGTGCACAGATCGAAAGCATCGGTGGGGTGGACATACTCGTCAATAACGCTGGCGGGCTCATCCAACGGTCGACCATCGCCGAGATGTCCTATGAGCTCTTCCGCCGAGTCCAAGTGCTCAACGTCGACTCGACCTTTCTCGTGACGAAGCGAATGTTGCCGCTGATGGGAGCGGGAGGACGAATCATCACCGTGGCGTCTCTCGCCGGGCGCAGTGGTGGGCACGCCGGTGCCACCGCATATGCCACTTCGAAGGCAGCATTGTTCGGTTTCACCCGCGGTCTCGCCTCCGAGGTCGCCGAGCGCGGAATCACCGTCAATGCGGTGGCACCGGGCTTCATCGAAGCGACGCCGTTCCACGACACGTTCACTTCCCCGGAATCGAAGAGTTCGACCGTGGCAGGCATTCCGGTCGGGCGCGCAGGTGTGCCGGCCGACGTCGCCCATACGGTGGCATGGTTGGCGTCTCCGTCATCTTCCTTCGTCACCGGAGCGATCGTCGACGTCAACGGCGGACAGTTCTTCAGCTGATGTTGCGAACACCGATCATCCACCCTGAGATTCTGTCATCGCTCGCTCGGCTGGGTCATGGATCCCTCGTCCTCGTGACCGACGCACATTTCGCCGTGGCAACTTCGACGAACCCAAGAGCGGTCGTGGTCCATACCGCTATCGTTCCGGACACGCCGCTCACCCCAGACGTCGCAGGCTGCCTTGCGCGGACTATCGCCATCGAATCCGTCACGACCATGATCGCCCCCACCGACGAGCTCGCCGCCGTGGGGAGCCAAATCGCCAGGGCCGTCGGCAATGTCACGCACGATCGTGTGGAGCGCGACGACTTCAAAGCCCTCACCCGGTCGGAGGATTTAGGGTTGTGTGTGGTGACGGGCGACACCCGCCGCTTCGCGAACGCACTGCTGCGCATCGGGGTGACTCGGCTCCTATCGGGTCCGCCGGGCCAGCGCCCTGAGAGAAATGGACAACGAGAACATGAGCTCTACGGTGTTTCGCGCAGTGCAGATCCTGGAGCTGTGCAGCGCTGAGCCGCAGACCGCGGCCGAAATCGCCGCCAGCCTCGGAGTGCACCGCACGACGGCATTGCGAACCCTGTTGACGCTGCAGGAAGCCGGACTCATCAGACAGACCGAACCCGGCAAGTTCGGCACCGGATTCCGTCTCGCGGCTCTGGCGAAGTCTGCGATGGCTCACTTTGATCTGCGCGGCCTCGCCCATCCCCACCTGCAGCAGCTGAGCACCCTACTGGGTCTCACTGTGCAGTTCGCGGTGCCCGACGGCAGTCGCATCAGGTATGTCGACAAGATCGAGCCACGGGATTCAATTGTTCTCAACACGGAGATCGGTGGTGAGGTAGTCGTGAGTACCGCCGGCGTCGCGAAGGCAATCCTCGCGTTCCTTCCGAGTTCACGTCGTCATGAGATTCTCTCGCGGGCAGAGTTCCCTGCCTACACTGAGCGATCGATCACACACCGTGAGGACTACGAACGCGTACTGACGGGAGTTCAGGAGCGCGGCTGGTCTTACGACGACGGTGAGTACGACGACTTGTCGAATTGCATCGCAGCTCCCGTCTTCGACCACGGAGGGGACGTAGCCGGGGCCGTGTCCATCACCGCCTTCCGCACCCGCCTCGACCTTGCGGCACTTGAGAAGAGCCTTCCCGAGCTTGTGGAGACGACCAGTGCGATCAGTCACGACCTCGGGTGGCGTGATCAGGCGTCCAGCCCCGAACAGAGCCACCGGGAACACGGCGAATCGAGCGGCCCGTGATGTGTATTTGTCTCCAGATCTCTGCGGGGAGGCAACAGATGTTGGCCTTTCCTCGCCGATGCCGCCACCGGTCGTGGACTAGAATGGATCGGAATCATTGAAAAGTCTTTATAGGGAGAATCGTGGCCCAAGGGGATTCGCGAGACAGCCAGCACAACCGCCGCTCGGGCGACGACAATCGCGGAGGCAGTCGCAATCGTCGACAGGACTCCCCGTCGTCGCGAGGAGCCCGCGGGCCACGTCAGTCCGATCGCAGAGATGACCGCCGAGGCGGCTACCAGGGTCAACGCCGTGACGACGATCGTCGCGGGGGTTACCAGGGCAATCGCCGGGATGACGATCGCCGAGGTGGTTTCGGCGGAGGTCGTTCCAACGACGGCGATCGCCGAGGTGGCTACCAAGGAAATCGCCGAAATGACGATGACCGCCGGGGCGGATACCGGGGCGACCGCCGTGACGACGATCGTCAGGGCGGATTCCGTGGCGGCCGATCCAACGATGGTGACCGCCGAGGTGGATACCAGGGCAATCGCCGGGATGACGACCGTCGCGGCGGCTACCAAGGAAATCGCCGGAACGACGATGACCGTCGAGGTGGCTACCAGGGCAATCGTCGAAATGACGATGACCGTCGAGGTGGTTTCGGCGGAGGTCGTTCCAACGATGGTGACCGCCGCGGCGGCTACCAGGGCAACCGTCGGAATGACGATGATCGCCGAGGTGATTTCGGCGGAGGTCGTTCCAACGATGGTGACCGCCGGGGCGGCTACCAGGGCAACCGCCGTGACGACGATCGTCAGGGTGGATTCCGTGGCGGCCGTTCCAACGATGGTGACCGCCGCGGCGGATACCGGGGCGACCGCCGCGATGACGATCGTCGGGGTGGGTACCAGGGCAACCGCCGTGACGACGATCGCCGAGGTGGCTACCGCGGTGACCGCCGCGAGGACGACCGCCGCGGTTCCTACCACGGTGACCGCCGCAACGACCGCGGCGGACACGGCCGCAACTCGAACGATCGCCGCGCCTCCCGCGCCACCGACACCGGCGACTACGCACGCGAACAGCGCGCCCGCCGCCCCCGCGTCGACGAACCCGAGATTCCCGAAGGCATCACCGGCCAGGAACTCGACAAGGAGATCCGCGGTCAGCTGCGCTCGCTCGACAAGGAGAACGCGGAGACTGTTGCCAAGCACCTCGTCGCCACCGGCGCGTTCCTCGACACCGATCCCGAACGCGCTTACGAACACGCGAAAGCGGCCATGGCTCGCGCCGGCCGGGTCGGCCTCGTCCGCGAAGCCCTCGGCATCGCGGCCTACCACGTCGAGAAGTACGACGAAGCCGTCCGCGAACTGCGCACACACCGCCGCATCTCCGGGTCCAACGAGAACATCGCACTGATCGCCGACGCCGAACGCGGCCGCGGCAAGCCGGAGAAGGCCCTCGAGCTCCTCGACTGGGCCAAGGACGCCGACCTCGACAACGACACCCGCACGGAACTCGTCATCGTCGCCGCCGGCGCGAAGTCCGACCAGGGCGACCTCGCCGCTGCCCGCCGACTCATCGAGGCAGAGGACTTCACCCAGCGACCGACGGGCGCCCTCGTGCGCCTCATGGCCGCCTACGCCGACGTCCTCCGTCTCCACGGCGAGACCGAACTCGCCGATAAGTACGAGGAGCTCTCCCGCCGCACGGCCAAGGCCACGGGAACGCTCTTCGGCGACGAGGAGCCCGACCCGAACTTCGGCGTCGAGATCGAGACCATCGAAGAGATCCCCGACGAGGAGCTCGCCGAGGCGGACGGCGACACCGCCGCGGACGCGGAGTCCGAGACCGCCGCCGATGCGGAGTCCGAGACCGGCGAGTCTGACATCGAATCCGGCGAGTCTGACAGAAGCTCCGACTCCGGTGAGTCCGCGACCGAGTCCCAGGAGACAGAGACCGACGAGTCCCAGGAGACAGAGACCGACGAGTCCCAGACCCAATCGACCGACGCTGAAGGCACTGAGCCGACGCCAGCCGCCGAGGCGGCCCCGAAGTCGAAGACCCATGTGTCGGAGAAGGAACTGAAGAAGGTCAAGGTCTCCGACGACGAGATCGAAGCCGAACTCGACGAGATCCTCGCCGACGCCGAAGCGGACAGTGCCGACGTCGACGCCGACAACGAAGCCGCTGCCGACGCTGAATCCGACAGCGCTGACGCAGACTCCGACAGCGCTGACGCAGACAGCGAAAGTGCAGAGTCCGTCTCAACCGGTACTGACTCAACCGGCACCGAAGCAGCCGACGCTGCCGACGAATCCCAGGGATCGGATTCGGCGAACGGAGACCGGTGACCCCGGCGACCGACGTCACCGGTGCGACCGACGTCACCGGTGCGACTGACGTCGCCGGTGAGGTCGGCGCCCCCGCGGGGACGCCGATCGACGGCGTCCTCTTCGACCTCGACGGCGTCGTCTACCACGGCCCCGACGCCATCCCGGGTGCCGTCGCCGGCATCGCCGACCTGCACGAACGCGGCATCCCCGTCGGCTACGTGACGAACAATGCCACCCGCACCGCCGAGGTCGTCGCCGACCACATCTCCGCTCTCGGCATACCGACCGCGACCGCGGAGGTCATCACCTCGGCGCAGGTCCTCGCGGCACGGCTGTCCGAGGAATTCGGCCCCGGCGCGCCCATCCTCCTCGTCGGCACCACCGGCCTGCGAGAGGCCCTCGAGTCCGAGGGCCTCGACATCGTCGGGTCACTCGACGACTCACCCGTCGCCCTGGCCCAGGGACTCGACCCCCACATCGACTACGCGGGCATCGTGCGCGCCGCCGAAGCGATCACAGCCGGACTCGACTGGTGGGCGACCAACCCCGACTTCTCGATGGTCGGCCCCGCGAGCCGAGTCCCCGGCAACGGCGCGTTCGTCGACATGCTCGCGCGGCTGACCGGCCGGACGCCGCACATCGTCGGCAAACCCTCACCGGACGTCATGACGCATGCGGGCCACCGCCTCGGCGCGCTGCGGCCCCTCATGGTCGGCGATCGCCTCGACACGGACATCGAAGGCGGAAACCGGGCAGGCTTCGACTCCGCACTCGTCCTCACCGGCGTCCACGACCTCCACGATGCGCTCGCCGCCGACCCGATCCGCCGGCCCGCGTTCGTGCTGCCGACGCTCGCCGACCTGCCGCGTGTCCTCGACGCCGCCGCGCCAGAACGCGCCGACGCGCCCGACTCGGGCGCCCAGGCCGCAGACGGGGGAGTGCGGATCGTCGACGGGAAGCTCCAGCTCGCCGAGGCAGCGCTGACCTCTCCGGAGGCGATCGAATCCGCACTGCGCCTCGCATGGGCAGCCATCGACTCCGGTGAGAGGATTGCGCCGGGGAACCTGCCGAGGAGGATCGATGACTGACGCCGAGCACACGACGCCGCCGGAGCCGCCCACGCCACGAGCTCCGACGCCGACCCCGACACCCGGCGCACCGACTCCGACATCGCCACCCACCCCGTGCACCGTCAACAAGGACGTGCCGACCGAAGCGTGGCGCGCGAACCTCACCGAGACCGCCGAGGCCCCGGCAGCGGACCGTCACGCCCGCATCTCCGACCTCCTCGACGACCTCGAGGGTCAGGTGGGCTCCCTGTGAGCCGACTCGACCGCGAACTCGTCGCCCGCGGTCTCCTCGCCTCCCGCTCCCGCGCGGCGCGGGAGATCGCCGCCGGCCGGGTGAGCGTCAACGGCATCACCGTGACGAAACCCGCCGCCGAGGTGGCCGCGACCGACACGCTCACCGTGAACGACCCCGACCCGTGGGTCGCCCGCAGCGCCCACAAACTCCTCGGCGCCCTCGACGACTTCGGCATCGACCGCCTCGACGGCATCCGCGCCCTCGACGCGGGAGCCTCGACCGGCGGGTTCACCCAGGTCCTCCTCAGCAGGGGTGCCGCCGAGGTGTGGGCCGTCGACGTCGGCCACGACCAGCTCGCCCCGACCCTCCGGACCGACCCGCGGGTCCACGTCCGCGAAGGCCTCAATCTCCGTGACCTCGCCGAGGCAGACGTCCCCGGCGTCGACCTCGTCGTCGCCGACGTCTCCTTCATCTCCCTGCGCCTCCTCCTCGAGCCGCTGCTGCGCACCGTCCGCCCCGGCGGCGAGCTCCTCCTCATGGTCAAACCCCAGTTCGAACTCGCCCGGTCCGTCCTCGACAAGCACGGCGTCGTCACCCGCACAGCCGACCGGCGCCGCGCACTCGACTCCGTCCTCACCGCGCTCACCGCCACCGGCGCACACGTCACCGGCATCGCCGCCTCGGCGCTTCCCGGTCCCAGCGGAAACCGCGAGTACTTCCTGCGTGTTCGACCCGAATCGAGTGCACCCCAGTCCGCTAGGCTCGACGAGGCGGCCATCACCGTCCGCCTCGATGAGATCATGGAAGGAGAGTCGTGAGCCGCTACATCATGGTGCTGCTCCACCCCCAGCGCGAGGACTCCGCCGTCGCCGCCGTCCAGGTGTGGAAGGCCCTCCTCGACGCCGGCATCACCCCCGTCGTCCTCGACGAGGAGATCCTCGTCATCGCCTCCCGCAGCTCCTATCCCGCGGTCCACCAGGAGCTCCTCTCCCGCTGCGTCATCATCAACGCCAGCGACCTGCCCGAATGGCGCGCGAAGTGCGAACTCGTCATCGTCCTCGGCGGTGACGGCACGATCCTGCGCGCAGCCGAGCGCTTCCACGGCTCCGGCGTCCCCCTCATGGGCATCAACCTGGGCCACGTCGGATTCCTCGCCGAAAGCGAGAAGGAGGACCTCGACGAGGCGGTCCACCGTGCCGCAGCCCGTGACTACCTCGTCGAGGAGCGTCTCGCCCTCGACGTCGCCGTGTGGCACGAGGGCGAGATCATCTACGAGGCATGGGCCCTCAACGAGGTGACCGTGGAGAAGACCTCGAAGGCGCGGATGATCGACGTCGTCCTCGGCGTCGACTCCCGACCTGTGTCCTCCTTCGGCTGCGACGGCGTCATCCTCGCCACCCCGACCGGTTCGACCGCGTACTCGTTCTCCGCCGGCGGACCGATCGTGTGGCCCGACGTCGAAGCCCTCCTCCTCGTCCCCATCTCCGCCCACGCCCTCTTCACCGAACCGCTCGTCGTCAACCCCAACTCCCGCCTCGGCGTCGAGATCACCCCGTCCAATCCCGACTTCGCCGCCGTCCTCTGGAGCGACGGGCGCCGCGGTCTCGAACTGCCCGCCGGCTCCCGCGTCGAGGCGAAGCGCTCGGAATCCCCGATCAAGCTCGCCCGCCTCCACACCGGACCGTTCACCGACCGTCTCGTCGCGAAGTTCCGCCTGCCCGTCTCCGGTTGGCGGGGACCGATCGAAGGAGGCTGACGTGATCTCCGAACTGCGCATCACCCACCTCGGCGTCATCGCCGAAGCCGAGGTCGAACTCGCCCCCGGCTTCACCGTCGTCACCGGTGAGACCGGTGCCGGCAAGACGATGTTCGTCTCCGCCCTCAGCCTCCTCATGGGGGAGAAGGTCGGCTCAGGGGTGGTCCGGAAGGGCGCGGACAAGGCCGAGGTCGAAGGCATCTTCACCGAGGTCCCCGCCCCCGTCCAGGTCCGCATCGAGGAGGCCGGCGGCAGCGCTGACGACGACGCGATCATCTCCCGCACCGTCGCCTCCAAGGGCCGGGCCCGGGCGACCGCGGGCGGACGGACCGTGCCGATCTCCGTCCTCTCCGAGATCGCCGACGACCTCATCACCCTCCACGGCCAGTCCGAGCAGCTGCGGCTCAAGGGTGCAGGTGCCCAACGCCGGCTCCTCGACGCAGCCGGTGGCGCTGAGCTCGCCGAGGCGGCCGCCGCCTACGCAACCGCGTACGAGACCTGGCGCGAGACCGTCGCCCGGGTCGCGCGGATCAAGGACTCGACCGCGGCCCGGCGCGAGCGCATCCTCTGGCTGCGCGGCTGCCTCGACGCGATCGACGCCGTGCGCCCCGTGCCCGGCGAGGACGAGGCGCTGACGGCGCTCGCGGCGAAGCTCGGGGCCGCAGCGGACATCACCCGTGCCGTCGGCACCGCCCACGACCTCCTGCTCGGCTCCGAGCTCGAGGAGACCGGGGCCGCCGTCGACCGCGTCCACGAGGCGATCAGCAGCCTCGGCGACGTCGAGGGCACCGACCCGGAGCTCGCCCGGATCCGCGAGGGCCTCTCCGACACCGTGCTGCGCCTCTCCGACGCCGCGGCGGAACTGAGCTCGTACCTCTCCGGCTTCGATGAGCTGGGGGAGACCTCGCTGGAAGAGACCGAGGCCCGCCGCGCCGAACTCGGCTCGCTCGCCCCCTACGGCGAGACGGTCACCGAGGTCCTCGACTTCGAGACCCGGGCGGCCGCTGAACTCACCGAACTCGAAGCCGAGGACGCCGACCTCGACCACCTCGACGCCGAACTCGCCGCCGCCGAAGCCGCGATGCGGGAGAAGGGTCTGGCCCTGCGGGCCCTGCGCGAAGCGACTGCTGTGACGTTCTCGGCTGCGGTGAGCCGCGAGCTCACCGCTCTGTCGATGCCGAAGGCCGCCGTGGCCTTCGAGATCTCCGAACGGGAACCGACGACCCACGGCATGGACGACATCCGCCTCACCTTCGCCCCGCACGACTCCTCGCCCGGCGACGACATCGGCAAGGTCGCCTCCGGCGGTGAGCTCTCCCGCGTCATGCTCGCCATCGAAGTCGTCCGCGCCGCCGAGGACGGGGTGCCGACGTACGTCTTCGACGAGGTCGACGCCGGCGTCGGCGGCAAGGCGGCCGTCGAGATCGGCCGGCGCCTGGCCGCCCTCGCCCGGCACGCCCAGGTCATCGTCGTCACCCACCTCCCGCAGGTCGCGGCGTGGGCGGACACGCACGTGACGATCGTCAAGGACGATGACGCGGAGACCGTTCGCTCCGGGGTCCGCGAACTCACCGAGGACGAACGTGTGATCGAACTCTCGCGGATGCTCGCGGGCATGGAGGACTCCGCCTCGGCGAAAGCCCACGCCGCCGAGCTCCTCGACTCCGCCCGGCAGGTCAAAGCCGGTGCGCCGACGCCTTCGTGAGAGAATGGGCGAACCATGAAAGCGCGCAGAACGAGGGAGACCCCCACCGTCCCGACCCGATCGGACCCGGCACCGGCGAAACTCGACCGCCGGACGAAGGACCTCACGAAGCGCCTGACCGCCGGTGACATCGCGGTCATCAAGCACTCCGACATCGACCGCGTCTCCGCCGAAGCCCTCGTCGCGTGCCGTCCCGTCGCCGTCATCAACGCCGACAAGTCGATCTCCGGACGCTACCCGAACCTCGGCCCCGGGATCATCGTCGACGCCGGCATCCCGCTCATCGACGCCACGGGTGCGGAGATCTTCGACGCGATCACCGAAGGCGATGAGATCAGCATCGACGGCGGCACCGTCTACCTCGACGGCAAGGAGGTCGCCGCGGGCGTCGCGCAGACCCCGGAGACGATCGCCGAGGACATGCACGAGGCCGAAGCCGGCATGAACTCCGTGCTCGTCGACTTCGTCGACAACACGATCGAGTACATCCGCAAGGACTCCGACCTCCTCTCCGCCGAACTCGTCGTCCCCGAGGTCCGCACCGACTTCGACGGTCGGCACGCCCTCATCGTCGTCCGCGGCTACCACTACAAAGAAGACCTCGCGATCCTCGCCCCCTACATCCGCGAATACCGGCCCCTGCTCATCGGCGTCGACGGCGGTGCCGACGCGATCCTCGAAGCCGGGTACAAACCCGACATGATCGTCGGCGACATGGACTCCGTGTCCGACTCCGCGCTGACCTCGGGCGCGGAGATCGTCGTCCACGCCTACCGCGACGGCCATTCCCCGGGCACCGAGCGCGTCAAGGCCCTCGGCGTCGACTGCGTCGCCTTCGCCGCCTCCGGCACGAGCGAGGACATCGCGATGCTGCTCGCCGACGACAAGGGGGCCGACCTCATCGTCGCCGTCGGCACCCACGACACGCTCATGGAGTTCCTCGACAAGGGCCGCAAGGGCATGGCCTCGACGTTCCTCACCCGCCTGCGCGTCGGGTCGAAGCTCATCGACGCCAAGGGCGTCTCCCTGCTCTACCGCCAGCGCATCTCGAGCCTCCAGCTCACCGTCCTCATCATCGCCGGCCTCGTCGCCCTCGGCGTCGCGATGGCCGCCACCGCGGCCGGTCAGACCTTCCTCGGTCTCATCGCCGCGCAGCTCGACGGCGTCTTCGGCTGGATCGGCTCCCTCTTCGGCGGCGACCCCACCGCTGCGACAGAATCATCCGGTGCCCTGCGCGCCGGACTCGAATCAAGGATTGCCTCGTGATCGACTTCCGCTACCATCTCGTCTCCCTCGTCTCGGTGTTCCTCGCCCTCGCCGTCGGCATCGTCCTCGGCGCCGGCCCCCTCAAGGAGCCCATCGGGGAGTCACTGCAGAGCCAGGTCGACGCCCTGCGCACCGACCGCGACGACCTGCGCACCCAGCTCGAGGCCGCCGGCGGCAACATCGAGAAGCAGAACGAGTTCGTCTCCGCCGCCGCCCCCGAACTCATCGGCGGCACCCTCAACGACACGCAGATCACCGTCATCACCGGCCCCGAGGCGAACGCCGAGCAGGTCGAACAGGTGACCAACCGGATCCAGGAGGCCGGCGGTCAGATCGCCGGTGACGTCGCGTTCGTCGACGACACGCTCACCGTCGACGGCTCCGGTGACTTCCTCACCACCCTGCGCGGCATCGTCCCGGGCCTGCCCGCCGACGATGCGACCGCGCTGCGCTCGGCGCTCGTCATCGCCCTCACCGGCCGGGCGTCGATGATCACCGAAGGACAGGAGCGCGACGACGCCGAGGCGAAGGCCACGGAGCTCTACAACGCCTTCGTCGACGCCGGCCGGCTGCGCACCGACACCGACCACCGCACGACCGAGCTCTTCGTCATCGTCGACGACGAGAACTCCCAGCTCGCCGACGAGACGCAGCCGAGTCCCGAGGCGACCGGCGACAAGGCCACCCGCGAAGTCATCACCGACTTCGTCAACGCCCTGACCGCTGAATCGAAGGCCGTCGTCGTCGCCGGTGACGCCGGCTCCGCCCAGAACGGGCTCGTCAACGTCCTGCGGACCGAGAAGTCCCGGGCCTCGACCGTCGACGGCCTCGGCCTCGGCGCCGGACCCATCATCACCGTCCGCGCGATCGCGGCGGCCAACAACGGCACCCACGGCCACTGGGGCTTCGCCTCGGACGCCGAAGCGGTCCTGCCCGGAAAGGTCTGACATGATCCGCACGATCGTCTCCTCCGCCGTCGCCGGACTCCTCGGGTACGGCGTGACGAAGGCCCTGCTGTCCTCCCCGCTGCGCAGCCACCCGCGCGTCGTCCGCACCAACCACGCCGGTGAGGACGTCACCCTCCTCGAAGGCCCCGCCGTGGCCTCGGGACTGCTCGCCGGCAGCGTTCTCATCTCCGACCCCCGCCAGCGGGCGGCGACCCTGCTCGCGACCGCCGCCTCCGGCGCCCTCGGCGCCGTCGACGACTTCCTCGAATCCGGCAGCTCGAAGGGCCTGCGCGGTCACCTCAGCGCTCTCGCCCGCGGGGAGGTGACGACCGGGGCGATCAAGGTCACCGGCATCCCGGTGGCCGCGATCATCGCCGCGGCCATCCTCGGCCCCGACGCCCACCGCCGCCAGGGCGTCCTCACTGCGGCCCTGCCGCAGTGGGCGCAGCCGAAGCACGAGCGCTCGTGGGTCGCTGCGACCGTCGACACCGTCGTCACCGGGGGAGTCATCGCCGGGTCGGCGAACCTCTTCAACCTCCTCGACCTCCGTCCGGGACGCGCGCTCAAAGCCGGCCTCCTCGTGGCGGGACTGATGCCGCACCGCCGCGGGGTCACGTGGGTCCCGACCGCCGTCGTCACCGGCACGACCGCCGCGGCCTGGCCCGACGACCTCGGCGGGGCCGCGATGCTCGGCGACACCGGTGCCAACGCCCTCGGCGCTGCCCTCGGCACGACGGTCGCGGCGAACTCGACGGCCCGTCAGCGCGCGGTCGTCCTCGGCGTGCTCGTCGGCCTCACCCTGCTCAGCGAGAAGGTCTCGTTCACGTCGATCATCGAATCCACCCCCGGACTGCGGGAGATCGACGCCTTCGGGCGTGAGGTGAAGTGAACAGGCTCGTCCGGCTCTTCGCCTCGGCGGCGCTGCTCGTCTCGATCATCACCCTGATCACCCGGCTCGTCGGGTTCCTCCGCTGGCTCGTCTTCTCCAACTCGGTCGGCGCCGGCACCGTCGGCACCGCCTACCAGACGGCCAACCAGGTGCCGAACATCCTCTTCGAGGTCGTCGCCGGCGGCGCTCTGGCCGGCGCGGTCATCCCCCTGCTCGCCGTGCCCCTGGCCCGGGCGGACAGGGAGACGGCGAGCCGGATCGCCTCGGCGCTGCTGACCTGGGCGGTGAGCGTGACACTGCCGCTGACGCTCCTCGTCGCCGTCTTCGCCCAGCCGATCGCCGCCCTGCTCATCCCGCCCGGCGATCACGGCGCCGGCACCCAGCAGACGGCGACAGCGGTCTTCCTCCTCATGTTCGCCCCGCAGCTCGTCCTCTACGGCATCGGCGCCGTGCTCACCGGCGTCCTCCAGGCGCACCGGAAGTTCCTCTGGCCCGCCTTCGCCCCGCTCCTCTCCAGCCTCGTCGTCATCGGCTCCTACATCACCTACGCCGGTGTCGGCGGCACGGACGCGACGTGGCAGACCCACATCGGGTGGCTCGGCTGGGGGACGACGGCCGGAGTCGCCGCCCTCGCGCTGCCGCTGGCCCTGCCGATGCGCTCGACCGGTCTGCGGATCCGCCCGACGTGGACGTTCCCGCCCGGTGTCGCCCGGCGCGCCCTGCGCCTGGCCGGCGCCGGGATGGCCACCCTGCTCGCCCAGCAGGGCGCCGTCCTCGTCACAATGTTCCTGTCCAACCGCTCCGGCGGCACCGGCACGTTCGTCCTCTTCAACTACATCAACGCCGTCTACCTCCTGCCCTACGCGGTCCTCGCGATCCCCGTCGTCACGGTGATGTTCCCGACGATCTCGACCTGGGTGGGCCGCGCCGGCGACCCCGCGGCCACCGCCGGTGACCGGGAAGCCGCCCGGACCCGCCTGCACTCGCTCACGGCGACCACCTCGGCGGTCATCATCACCATCGGACTGCTCGGGACCGTCATCCTCATGAGCGCGGCCGGACCGCTCGAGTACTTCTTCACCGCGATCGACGCCGTCGGCGGCGAGGACTCCGCCCCGTTCTCCGCGATGAGCGCAGCGATCGTCGTCATGGCCCTCGCCGTGCCCGGCTGGTCGTTCATCGCGTGGGGCTCGCGGATCTTCTACGCCCTCGAACGCTCCCGCCACGCCGCGGTGGCGACGACGATCGGCTGGGTCCTCGTCATCGTCGGCATGATCGCCGCGATCGCCGTGACGAACGCGCAGGGCAACCCGGACCGCACCCTCGTTGCGATCTGCCTCGGCTACGTCCTCGGCATGACCGCCGCCGCCGTGTCCCTGCTCATCTCGATCCGCCGCGTCCTCGGCCCCGGCGGACTGACCGGAGTGCTGCGCCGCAGCCTCCTCTCCCTCGTCGCGGCCGGCATCGCCTCGGTCATCGGCACGCTCGCCGCCCGCTGGCTCGCCGGTCTGCTCGGCACCATGGCAGCCCCCTCGGTCGTCGTCGGCATCCTCGCCGCCCTCATCGGGTGCCTCGTCTTCGGACTCATCGTCCTCCTCGACCGCAGCTACCTCGCCGAGGTGCGCGGCCTGCTGGCCTCCCGCCGCACCACCGCGCCCACGCCTCCGGTGACCGGTCCGCCCGCGGGCACCGACCACGTCCCAGGAGCCTCACCGACCCCGAACGAGGAGAACCCATGAGGATCGTCTACGTCATCGGCACCTCGACCGGAGGAGTCGGCACCCACGTGCGGGCACTCGCCCGCGACGTCGCCGCCGCCGGTCACGAGGTCGGCGTCGTCGGCCCGGCCGCCACCGACGCGCAGTTCGGGTTCTCCGCGCTGCCGGGGGTGCGCTTCGCTGCCCTCGACGTCGGCACCGGGGTCGGTCTCCGCGACACCGGACTCGTCACCGAACTGCGCCGGATCCTCCGCCGCTTCGGTCCCGACGTCGTCCACGCGCACGGCTTCCGCGCCGGCCTGCTCGCCCACCTCGCCACCCGCTTGCTGCGCCCCCGCCCGCGCTTCATCGTCAGCCTCCACAACCAGGCCGCGGGCACGGGAGTGCGCGGCCGCATCGAAACCGGGATCCAGCGGCTGCTCGCCCGCGGCGCCGACGTCACCCTCGCCGCGAGCACCGACCTCGTCATCCGCGCCCACGACCTCGGCGCCCGCGACGCCCGGTTCGCCCCGGCCGCCGCACCGCCGGTGCGCGAGATCAGCACCGCCGAGGCGACCGCGACCCGGCAGGCGCTGGCCGCCGAGTACGGGTTCCCCGCTGACGCCGTCATCGTCCTCGCCGTCGGACGCGTCGCCCCGCAGAAGAACTACGGCATGCTCGTCCGCGCTCTCGCGCGGCTGGGAGAGCATTCACACGACCTCGTCGTCCTCGTCGCCGGCGCCGCCGATGAGACCGAGCTCGCCGAGATCCGCGCACAGTACGCGACTGCGGCGGCCGCCTCGGCGCTGCCCGCCCTCCATTTCCTCGGACCCCGCGACGACATCGCCGAGCTCATCGCCGCCGCCGACATCTCCGTCCTCACGAGCCGCTGGGAGGCCCGCGCGCTCGTCCTCCAGGAGGCGATGCTCTCCGGGCAGGCGATCATCGCGACATCCACCGGGGGGACACCGGAGCTCGTCGGCGACGCCGGGATCCTCATCGCCTCCGACGACGATGCGGCCCTGGCCGAGGCGATCGGAGACCTCGCGACCGACCCCGGCCGGCGCGCCGAGCTCGGGGCCCGGGCGCGGGCGCGGGGAGCCGAACTCCCCGACGAGGCCGCGGTCGCCGCAGAGATCCTGGCCGTCTACGCTGAAGCGCCCGTCGTCCCAGGTAGGCTTGAGGGCAACTGAGAAGAAAGAGGATGAGGGAATGAGCCACACCGCCGAGATCCAGCCGCTGAGCACCGCCACGAGGATCCTCCACGTGCTCGCCGAGACGACGGGACCCGTCGCCGAGGTCGCGAAGATCGCCGTGATCGGCCATCTCAAGGCCGGTTTCAAGGTCGGACTCGCCGCTCACCCGGATCTGCTCGAGACGATCGAGGTGCCTGCTGACCTGCGGGAGAACTACCGGGAGATCCCGCTGACGGCCAAGCGGCGGCTGAGCCCCTCGGACCCGAACTCGGCTTTCATCCTCCACAAGCACTACCCGCACGTCGACGTCGTCCACGCCCACGGCCTCCACGCCGCCACCCTGACCGGTCTCGGCTTCACGGGACTGCCCTCCCGGCTCCACCCGACGGCGGTGGCCACGGTGGAGAACTTCGACCCGGCCGATGTCATCGAGAAGACCGGCGCCGAGGTCGTCGCCCGCACCGCGACCGCCGTGCTCGGGACGACCGAACCCGTCGTCGAATGGTTCGCCGGCTCCGTCCCGCTCGTCGAACGCGCCGAACTCGTCACCCCCGACATCGACACCGACCTCACGGTGACGATGTCCCGGGCGCAGGTGCGCAAGCAGTTGGGCATCAAGGACGGCACGTGGATGATCGCGAGCCCGATCGCGCTCAAGGACCACACGGCGCTCGCGACCGTCCTCGACGCCGCCGGCCAGATCAACACCCGCCGCCGCGACCGCCGCGCCGTCACCGTCCTCACCGGCACCGGCCGGGACCGGAGGACCGTGGCGAACTCGTTCGCCGACCGCGGCGTCATCGTCGCCCCGGCCGACGACCTCGTCGACGTCGTCGCCGCCGCCGATCTCGTCATCGCCGCGGAGAACATGACCGGGCTCAGCCACGAGGACCTCATGCAGCTGTCGAAGCCGACGATCTTCATCGGCAACGAGCGCCGTGCGGGCATCTGGGGCGATTCGGCGCCGATCGTCGCCCCCGACGATACGGACGGGCTGCTGCGTGAGATCAATCATCTTCTCGACGACCCCGCCGCCCGCGGCGCACAGGCGATCGCCGCGAAGAAGCGGGTCATCGACGTCGACAACCCCGGCCAGATCGCCTCGAGCCTCCTCGGCGTCTATGCCGAGGCCGACGCCGCGTCGAATTCCCGACAGCCGGTTTGATAGAATCAAATTCCGTGGTGAATCGTATCGGGGCCCAAGAGCCGAACACAGTCAAGCACATCTTCGTCACCGGAGGCGTCGCCTCCTCTCTCGGCAAGGGTCTGACGGCATCGAGCCTCGGACACCTGCTCACTCAGCGCGGCATCAAGGTCGCCATGCAGAAGCTCGACCCCTACCTCAACGTCGACCCGGGAACGATGAACCCGTTCCAGCACGGTGAGGTCTTCGTCACCGAGGATGGAGCGGAGACCGACCTCGACATCGGTCACTACGAGCGCTTCCTCGACATCGACCTCGATGGTGCCGCGAACGTCACCACCGGACAGGTCTACTCCTCGGTCATCGCCAAGGAGCGCCGCGGCGCCTACCTCGGCGACACCGTCCAGGTCATCCCGCACATCACGGACGAGATCAAGTCCCGGATGCGCGCGCAGGCCGAACGTCCCGCCGAGGACCGTCCCGATGTCATCATCACCGAGATCGGCGGCACCGTCGGCGACATCGAATCCCAGCCGTTCCTCGAGGCCGCCCGCCAGGTCCGCCACGACGTCGGCCGCGACAACGTCTTCTTCATCCATGTCTCCCTCGTGCCCTACCTCGGGCCCTCGGGCGAGCTGAAGACGAAGCCGACCCAGCACTCCGTGGCCGCGCTGCGCTCGATCGGCATCCAGCCCGACTCGATCGTGCTCCGCTCCGACCGCGACCTGCCGGACTCGATCCGCGCGAAGATCGCCTCGGCCAGCGATGTCGACCTCGAAGCCGTCGTGCCCTGCGTCGACGCCTCGAGCATCTACGAGATCCCCAAGGTCCTCCACGACGGCGGTCTCGACGTCTACGTCATCCGCCGCCTCAACCTGCCCTTCCGCGACGTCGACTGGACGAAGTGGGACTGGGTGCTCGAACGCGTGCACAATCCGGCGCAGGAAGTGCGCATCGGCGTCGTCGGCAAGTACATCGACCTGCCCGACGCGTACCTCTCCGTCACCGAGGCGCTGCGCCACGGCGGGTTCGCCAACGACGCCCGGGTGAAGATCGAATGGATCCAGTCCGACGAGTGCGACTCCGAGGCCGGTGCCGCCGCGGCGCTGTCGGGCCTCGACGCGATCTGCATCCCCGGCGGCTTCGGCGTCCGCGGCATCGAGGGCAAGGTCGGTGCGCTCAAGTACGCCCGCGAGAACGGGATTCCGACGCTCGGCCTGTGCCTGGGCCTGCAGTGCATGGTCATCGAGTACGCCCGTCACGCCGCCGGCATCGAGGGCGCGTCGTCCTCGGAGTTCGACCCCGACACGAAGTTCCCCGTCGTCGCGACGATGGCCGAGCAGATGTCGATCGTCGACGGCGAGGGCGACCTCGGCGGCACGATGCGTCTGGGCACGTACCAGGCGAAGCTCACCGAGGGCAGCGTCGCCGCCGGCGCGTACGGGGCGACCGACATCAGCGAACGCCACCGCCACCGCTACGAGGTCAACAACGCCTACCGCGATGAGCTCGCCGAGGCGGGGCTGCAGTTCTCCGGCACCTCACCCAACGGTGAGCTCGTCGAATTCGTCGAACTGCCCGCCGACGTCCACCCGTACTACGTGTCGACGCAGGCGCACCCCGAGCTGAAGTCGCGCCCGACGAAGCCGCATCCGCTCTTCGCCGGCCTCGTCGCCGCCGCTCTGGCGAACCGGTGAGGGACCGCGCCGGTGAATGACCTCCACGACATCCCGTTCACCCCGGAGATCACTGCATCGACCGAGGCGTACCAGGGTGCCGTGTGGTCGATCCGGCGCGAGACCTTCGACCTGCCCGAAGCCACGGGACTCGTGCGCGACCTCATGGCGCACACGGGTGCCGTGGCCGTGGCGTGCCTGAACGAGGAGAACCAGATCCTCCTCGTCCAGCAGTACCGCCATCCCGTCCGGGCCCGGCTCTGGGAGGTGCCGGCAGGACTCCTCGACATTCCCGGCGAGGACCCGCTCACGGCCGCGCAGCGGGAGCTCGCCGAGGAGGCCGACCTGCGTGCCGGATCGTGGCGGGTGCTCTCGGACTCCGTGCTCTCCCCGGGCGGCAGCAGTGAGACGATGCGGCTCTACCTCGCCCGCGACCTCACCCCGGTGGCCGCCGCCGACCGGCATGAGCGCAGCGACGAGGAGGCCGGCTTCGTCTACCGCTGGGTCGACCTCGACGAGGCGCTCGCGGCGATCGCCGACGGCCGCCTGACGAACTCCGTGGCCCAGCTCGCGATCCTCCAGGTCGCCAACGTCGTCCGCCGCGAGGCGGCAGGCGAGAGCGCACCCACACGTCCGGTCGACGCGCCCCGGCTCCTCGTCGACGGACGCGACGCGCCCCCGGCCGGATCGATCTCGGCCCCGCCGTCGGCTGAGTCCTGAGCCGGCATGGCCAGGCACGGTGCCGAACTCCTTCCCGACCTGCCCGCGGCGCTCGAGCGCGCCTTCGCCGGTTACCTCGGCGCGCTGCGCTTCGAACGCGGTCTCTCACTCAACTCCATCGACGCCTACGCCCGTGACCTCGGCCGGTACGGGACGTGGCTGGCGGCGCAGGGGATCGGCCGCCTCGGCGAGGTGACCCGTACGCACATCGAGGACTTCGCGCTCCATCTCCAGGATTCGGGCCTCGCTCCGCGGACCCGGGCCCGTGCCCTCGTCGCGGTCCGCCGCTTCCATGCCTTCGCCCATGCCGACGGGCTCGCCGACACCGACCCCGCGTCCGAGGTCAGTCCGCCGCGGGAGGGCCTGCGGCTGCCGAAGGCGCTGTCCGTGTCCGCAGTCGAGGCGATGCTCGCGACGACGGCGGGAGAGGAGCCGGCGCAGCTGCGGGCCGCTGCCCTCCTCGAACTCCTCTACGCGACCGGGGCGCGCATCTCCGAAGCCGTCGGCGCCGACCTCGACGACCTCGACCTCGAGACCGGGCTCATCCGCCTCTACGGCAAGGGCGGGAAGGAGCGGATCGTCCCGTTCGGATCCCATGCCGCCGCGGCCCTCGGGGCCTGGGTGACACGCGTGCGCCCGGCGATGGCGGCGAAGGCGGCCTCCGGCGCGCCGGCCGGGGCACTCTTCCTCAACGCCCGCGGCACGCGGATGTCGCGGCAGACGGCGTGGAAGATCGTCGTCGCCGCCGGGGAACTCGCCGGACTCGAGACCGAGGTCTCCCCGCACACGTTCCGCCATTCCTTCGCCACCCACCTCCTCGAGGGCGGGGCGGACATCCGCGTCGTCCAGGAGCTGCTCGGGCACGCCTCGGTGACGACGACGCAGATCTACACGAAGGTGTCGGAGGAAACATTGCGCGAGGTCTACGCCACCTCGCACCCCCGAGCGCGGTAGGGTTGTGCACAGCACGCAACGAAAGGTGGCCGACCGAGTGATGAATCCGCAACAGGCGTTGGATCTCCCCGCAGCGAAGAGCGTCGACGACTTCGCCGAACCCGCCCCGCTGGACTCGCACGGGCCCGCACGCATCATCGCCATGGTCAACCAGAAGGGCGGGGTCGGGAAGACGACGTCGTCGATCAACTTGGGCGCCTCCCTGGCCGCGTACGGCCGCAAGGTCCTCCTCGTCGACTTCGACCCGCAGGGCGCCCTGTCGGTGGGGCTCGGCATCAACCCCTACGACCTCGACATCAGCATCTACAACCTGCTGATGAACCCGCGCCTCGACCCGCACGACGTCATCGTCGAGACCGAGTTCGACTACATCGACGTCCTGCCGGCGAACATCGACCTCTCCGCGGCCGAAGTCCAGCTCGTCGGCGAAGTCGCCCGCGAACAGGTCCTCTCCCGCGTCCTTGCCAAGGTCGCCGGCGAGTACGACGTCGTCCTCATCGACTGCCAGCCCTCGCTCGGCCTGCTGACCGTCAACGCGCTCACCGCCTCCCACGGCGTCATCATCCCGCTCGAGACGGAGTTCTTCGCCCTGCGCGGCGTCGCCCTCCTCGTCGAGACGATCGAGAAGGTCCAGGACCGCCTCAACCCCTCCCTCGAGGTCGACGGGATCCTCGCGACGATGTTCGACTCGCGGACCCTGCACTCGAAAGAGGTGATGAGCCGGGTCTCCGAGGCGTTCGAGGACAAGGTCTTCGACACCGTCATCAACCGCACCGTGAAGTTCCCCGACGCCTCCGTCGCCGCCGAGCCGATCACCAGCTTCGCCCCCAAGCACCCCGGATCCGAGGCGTACCGCAGGCTCGCCCGTGAGCTCATCGCCCGCGGAGGCGCGCCCTGAGCGAGACCGTCACCGCGGACGCCATGCCTGAGGAATCGAG
The DNA here is from genome assembly GCF_005502845.1 of Brevibacterium sp. 2SA. Taxonomy (NCBI): domain Bacteria; kingdom Bacillati; phylum Actinomycetota; class Actinomycetes; order Micrococcales; family Brevibacteriaceae; genus Brevibacterium; species Brevibacterium sp. 2SA. The sequence goes on from NZ_SCMW01000039.1 coordinate 25,775, forward strand.
CACCGGGGATTCCGGCACCGGGGACGCGCCCACGGGCTTCCAGGTCGAACTGGAGAACTTCTCCGGTCCCTTCGACCTGTTGCTCGGTCTCATCTCGAAACGCCGTCTCGACATCACGGAGATCGCCCTCGCCGAGGTGACCGACGAGTTCATCGCGTACACGACGAGTCTGCGCTCCGGCGGGGACCGCGACGGTGCCGCCGACCTCGCGGAGATCTCCCAGTTCCTCCTCGTCGCCGCCACCCTGCTCGACCTCAAGACCGCACGGCTGCTGCCGCACGAGGAGGGGGAGGAGGAGCTCGACCTCGAACTCCTCGAGGCCCGCGACCTCCTCTTCGCCAGGCTCCTCCAGTACCGGGCGTACAAGTCCGTCAGCGCCCACTTCGCCGAGGCGATGACCGCCGGGGCCATCCGCGTGCCCCGCGACGTCGGTCTCGACGCAGAGTTCCAGGACGTCCTGCCGCCGCTGGAGATCCGCATCGGACCCGGCGAGCTCGCCGGTCTCTTCGCCACCGTCCTCCAGCGCGACCACACCCCGCCGACGGTCGCCGTCGACCACATCCACCTGCCGCTCGTCAGCGTCTCCGAGCAGCGCGGACACATCCTCGGGCTGCTGCGCGCCGGCGAGCTCGACTTCCAGGAGCTCCTCGACACCGCGGAGAACACCCTCGTCGTCGTCGCACGGTTCCTCGCCCTCCTCGAGCTCTTCAAGGTCGGCCTCTGCGACTTCGACCAGGACGAACCGCTCGGCCGACTCCTCATCACCCGCACCGAGACCCCGGAGGACGGGGTCGATCTGCGCACCGAGGGGACATGGAGCGCCGACGAGGACGACGACGCGCGGCACGACGCACCGGGCACCGCCTCGGCGGATGACTCTGTGAACGACGAGGACGACGACGCTGTGCCCACGGACGACGAGAGCGAGGACGGGCAATGATCGACGATGAGATCCTCGGCGGCATCGAAGCCGTCCTCATGGTCAGCGACTCAGCGGTCTCGCCCGCGGAGCTCGCCGCGGCCCTCGGCATCGACGAGGACACCGTGATGACGGCGATCGAGGAGCTCTCCCGCGACTACGACGGCGACGAGCAGCGCCGGCAGCGCGGCTTCGAGATCCGGGCCGTGGCCGGAGGCTTCCGCATCTTCTCCCGCGGCGACTACCACGACGTCGTCAAGGACTTCCTCACCGCCGGGCAGAGCGCGAAGCTCTCCCAGGCCGCCCTCGAGACGCTCGCCGTCATCGCCTACCGGCAGCCGATCTCCCGGCCGCGGATCGCCGCGATCCGCGGGGTCAGCGTCGACGGCGTCATCCGCACCCTGCTGCTGCGCGGACTCATCGTCGAAGCCGGGAAGGAGGCGACCACCTCGGCGCTCCTCTACACGACGACCCACCAGTTCCTCGATGCGCTCGGCATGCAGAGCCTCGACGACCTCCCCGACATCGCCCCGTACCTGCCCGAGGACTCCGACCTCGAGGAACTCGGCGCCGACGAGACCGAGGTCCTCGCCACAGTCGGCGACGAGATGTCACCAGACGACGTTTGATTTGAGACAATGGACCCCATGAGTCCCTACCGCGATCCCAGGGCGCCCGGCGGGCGCAGCAACCGACCGAGCCGCAAGCAGCGCGCCAGCACCGGCGCGAAGGGCGGCGACGCCCATGTCAGCGGGGGAGTGCGACTGCAGAAGGTCCTCGCCGAGGCGGGGCTGGGGTCCCGGCGCGCGTGCGAGCAGCTCATCCTCGACGGTCGGGTCGAGGTCGACGGCAGCGTCGTCACCGAACTCGGCACCCGCATCGACCCGGACACCCAGTCCGTCTACGTCGACACCCTGCGGATCTCGACGAGCCCGCAGAAGATCTACCTCGCCCTCAACAAGCCCGCGGGCGTCGTCTCGACGATGAAGGACCCCGAAGGGCGGAAGTCCCTGGCCGACTACGTCGGCAACCGCGCCGAGCGGATCTTCCACGTCGGGCGCCTCGACACGGACACCGAGGGCCTCATCCTCCTGACCAATGACGGAGAGTTGTCGAACCGGCTCGCCCACCCCCGCTACGAGATCCCCAAGACCTACCTCGCGCAGGTCAAGGGTCAGCTCGCGAAGGACGCCTCGGCCCGGCTCAAGGCCGGCATCGAACTCGACGACGGCATCGTCAAGGTCGACGAGTTCCGCCTCGTCGACTCCACCCCGGGCCGCTCCGTCGTCGAACTCACCCTCCATTCGGGACGCAACCGCGTCGTCCGCCGCCTGCTCGCCGCGATCGGCAACCCCGTCGAACGGCTCGTGCGCACGAAGTTCGGCCCGATCTCGCTCGCCGAACAGCGGCAGGGCAAGATCCGCCCGCTGCGCTCCGACGAGGTCGGGGAGCTCTTCGAAGCCGTCGACCTGTGAGGATCCACATCATCGGCACCGGGCTGCTCGGTGCGAGCCTCGGCCTTGCCCTGCGCGGACGCGGGTACAGCGTCACCCTCGAGGACACGTCCCCGACCGCGCAGCAGCTCGCCTCCGACCTCGGCGCCGGTGAGCCGGTCGCACCCGGCACGGCACCCGACCCCGACATCGTCGTCGTCGCCACCCCGCCCGATGTTGCCGCCGGCGTCATCGCCGCGGCGCTGACCACGTACCCGAGCGCCACCGTCACCGACGTCGCGAGCATCAAGACCCGCCTGCTCGAGACCGTCCGGGAGCTCGTCACCGGTGATGCCCTCGACCGCTACATCGGCTGCCACCCGATGGCCGGGCGGGAGAAGTCCGGGGCGATCGCGGCGCGGCCCGACCTCTTCATCGCCCGCCCGTGGGTGATCTGCTCCGATGAGGACACCCCGGCTGCCCGGCTGACCGCTGTCGAGGAGATGGCCGAGGCGACCGGCGCCTCGGTCACCCACCTCGACCCCCGGATCCACGATGCCGCCGTCGCGAAGGTCTCCCACGTCCCGCAGGTCGTGTCCTCCCTCGTCGCCTCCCAGCTGCGCCACGCCCCGCTCGACGAGGTGGCCCTGGCCGGGCAGGGACTGCGCGACGTCACCCGCATCGCCGCCTCGGATCCGGGTCTGTGGACGCAGATCCTCTCCGGCAACGCCGAGGAGGTCCGGGCCGTGCTCGTCGCCCTGCGCGGCGAACTCGACGCCGTCATCGACGCGCTCGCCCTCGGTCCCGGCTCGACCGGGGTGATCGCGCGGACGATCGCCTTCGGCAACGAAGGTCACGACCGGATCCCCGGCAAGCACGGACAGGCGCCGACCGCATATGCTGTCGTCACGGTCCTCATCCCCGACACCCCGGGGACGCTGGCCTCCCTGTTCAAGGACATCGGGGACCTCGGCATCAACGTCGAGGACTTCCGGATGGACCACGCGCCCGGGCGCCGGCTCGGCATCGTCGACGTCTCGGTGATGCCGGCGAACGCGAACGAACTCGAACACGGACTGCAGTCACTGGGATGGCGGATCCCCGAATCCGCCATCGAGAAGGAAGGAACCACATGAGCGTCGTCGCCATCGACGGACCCAGCGGAGTCGGCAAGTCGAGCACCGCGAAGGAGGTCGCCCGCCGGCTCGGCTACGCCTACCTCGACACCGGTGCGATGTACCGGGCGATGGCGTGGCTGGCGCTCAACCGCGGGGTCACCGATCCCGTCGACGTCCTCGAACAGGTCCGCGGCGCAGACCTCGAGATCTCCACGGACCCCGACGACTTCTCCGTGTCCGTCGACGGCATCGACGTCACCGAGGAGATCCGCAGCCCCGAGGTCTCCGAGAACGTCCAGACGGTCTCGGCCGTCCCCGACGCCCGGAGCGAGCTCATCGAACGTCAGCGCGACATCATCGCAGCCGCCGCCCCGGGCGTCGTCGTCGAGGGCCGTGACATCACGACCGTCGTCGCCCCCGACGCCGAGGTCCGGCTCCTCATGACCGCCCGCGACGACGTCCGCGTCTCCCGCCGGGCCAAGGAGCTCCACGGCAGTGACGACGCCGAGGCGGTCGCCGCGACTCAGGCCCAGGTGACCGGCCGTGATGCGAAGGACTCGGCGACGACGAGCTTCCTCACCGCCGCCGACGGCGTCCACACCCTCGACACGAGCGATCTCGACTTCGAGCAGGTCGTCACGACCGTGCTCGATCTGGTGAAGGAAGCACGATGACCGAAGAGGAATTCCACGAGGCCCCCGACGAGGCACTGGCCGAGCGTCTCGAGCAGATCAGCGACGAGGAAGCCGAGCAGCGGGCGACCGCGCTCGAGGCCGGCCTCGAGGGCTATGAGCTCGAAGACGACGACCGGGCGCTGCTCGACTCCCTCGGCTTCGAGGTCGAGGACGAGGAGGAACACGGGGCCGATCCCGTCCTCGCGATCGTCGGCCGTCCGAACGTCGGGAAGTCGACGCTCGTCAACCGCATCCTCGGCCGACGGGAAGCCGTCGTCGAGGACGTTCCCGGGGTCACCCGCGACCGGGTGAGCTACCGCGCGGAGTGGAACGGCAAGGACTTCACCCTCGTCGACACCGGCGGCTGGGACTCCGATTCGAAGGGCATGGCCTCGCGGATCGCCATCCAGTCCGAGGTCGCCGTCGACATGGCCGACGCCGTCGTCCTCGTCGTCGACGCCACGACCGGCCCGACGGCCACCGACGAGATGGTCGTGAAGATGCTGCGGAAGAAGAAGAAACCGGTCATCCTCGCCGCGAACAAGGTCGACGATGAGCGCGGCGAGCTCATGGCCGCCGAACTCTGGGGTCTCGGCCTCGGCCAGCCGTGGTCGGTCTCGGCCCTCCACGGCCGCGGCGTCGCCGACCTCCTCGACGAGGCGATCGACGTACTCCCCGAGGTCTCCGCCGTCGAGACGCGCATCGAGGAGGGCGGCCCGCGCAGGGTCGCGCTCGTCGGGCGCCCCAACGTCGGCAAGTCCTCCCTGCTCAACAAGCTCGTCGGCTCCGAGCGCGTGCTCGTCGACAACGTCGCGGGCACGACCCGCGACCCCGTCGATGAACTCATCGAGCTCGGCGGCAAGCAGTGGCGCTTCGTCGACACGGCGGGCATCCGCCGGCGGGCCCACCAGGCGAGCGGGGCCGACTTCTACGCCGCCCTGCGCACGCAGACGGCCCTGGAACGAGCCGAGGTGGCCGTCGTCCTCCTCGAGGCGCAGGAGCCGCTGAGCGAGCAGGACGTCCGCATCGTCACGACCGCCGCCGAGGCGGGTCGGGCCGTCGTCCTCGCCTTCAACAAGTGGGACCTCCTCGACGAGGAGCGCCGCTACTACCTCGAACGCGAGATCGAACGCGACCTCGCGCATGTCTCGTGGGCGCCGCGGGTCAACATCTCCGCGAAGACCGGCCGACACGCCGAGAAGCTCGTCCCGGCGATGGAGACGGCGCTGGAGAACTGGGACAAGCGCATCCCGACCGGACGTCTCAACGCGTTCCTCGGCGAACTCGTCGCCGCGAACCCCCACCCGGTCCGCGGCGGCAAGCAGCCGCGCATCCTCTTCGGCACCCAGGCGCAGTCCCGGCCGCCGAAATTCGTGCTCTTCACCACAGGATTCCTTGAACCGGGGTATCGTCGTTTCATCATCAGGCGACTGCGCGAGACATTCGGCTTCGAGGGAACCCCCATCGAGCTGTCGATGCGCATCAGGGAGAAGAGACGAGGTCGGTAGTTGAGCGATGACACCCAGGCTCGAGGTCAGCAGCAGCCATGGCATGCGCGCCCGCCGGCCAGAGCCCTCGTCATCGCCCTGACGATCGCGGGCATCGCGTATGCCCTGACGTTCTTCCGGGGACTCCAGGACATCGTCGCGCCCGTCTTCCTCGCGCTCAACTTCTACATCGTCGTCTACCCGCTGCAGAAGTTCCTCACCCGGCACCGGGTGCCCGGGGCGATCGGCGCGGTGATCTCCGTCGTCCTCGTCCTCTGCATGATCGTCGCGTTCTTCGGGCTCACGGCCTGGTCGATCGCCGAACTCGTGCTGCTCATCCCGAGCTACAGCAGCGAGATCGTCTCGACGTACCACAGTCTCATGTCCCTGCTCTCGCAGCTCGGGGTGACCTCGAGCGTGCTCGAAGACCAGCTGCGCGGGTTCAATGCGCGGTCGATCATCGATGCGGTCACCCCGCTGCTGACCAACGTCTCCGTCGTCGCCGGACTGCTCACGACCGTCGTCATGGCTGTCTTCTTCGTCGCGATGGACTCGATGGGCATCGGCCAGCGGATGACGATGCTCGTCGACGCGAAGCCGTCGCTGGCCGCCGCGCTCGGCGGATTCGCCAGCGGTGTGCGCCGGTACTGGGTGGTGGCGACGATCTTCGGTCTCATCGTCGCCGTCCTCGACGTCGTGGCGCTCGCGATCATCGACGTCCCGCTCGTATGGGTGTGGGGTGTGCTCGCGTTCCTCACGAACTACATCCCCAACATCGGGTTCATCATCGGCCTCGTCCCGCCGGCGCTGCTCGCCCTCGTTGACAGCGGCTGGCAGTCGGCGCTCTGGGTCATCGCCGCATACTCGGTCCTCAACTTCGTCATCCAGGCGATCATCCAGCCGAAGTTCACGGGCGAATCCGTCGGCGTCACCCCGCTCGTGTCCTTCCTCTCCCTGCTCTTCTGGGTGTGGGTGCTCGGCTGGCTCGGCGCTCTGCTCGCCCTGCCGGCGACCCTGCTCGTCAAAGCCCTCCTCGTCGACGCCGACCCGCGGGCGAAGTGGGTGAACATCCTCCTGGCCTCCGATCCGCACACGGCGAAGGACTCCCACCCCGGCACGGTCATGGGTCCGCGCGCGACCCCGGAGGCGGGTAAGACTCCGAACACGTTGCAGCCGACGGATCCCGGTGCCCGACTGCTGTCACGGAAGACGAGACCCGGGCACTGAACAGCCGCGGGCGCAGGCGACCGCCTCGGCGGCGTCGGGCCCGGACGGCCACTGGACGGGCGGAGACGCGGGCGGCCACTGAACGTCCGCAGACTCGGGCGACCGCCTCGGCGGCCGTCGGGTTCGGACGGCCACTGGACGCCCGCGGATTTGGGCGACCGCCTCAGTGGACGTCGGGCCCGGACAGCCACTGGACGCCTGCGAACACGGGCGACCGCCTCGGCGGATGGGCATCTTCTCGACGGCCGCGCCGTTCACAGGGACCGTCGGCCGTGGTTACCATGAAGCATGGCGACACTTCTTGAGATCCATCCTGACAACCCGCAGCCCCGACTCATCGAGCGTGCCGCGCAGGTTCTGCGCGACGGCGGACTCATCGCCTATCCGACGGACTCGTGCTACGCGCTCGGGTGCGCTCTGGAGAACAAGGACGGCATCGAGCGGATCACGCGGATCCGGCACCTGAACTCCAAGCACCATTTCACGCTCATGTGTCATGACTTCGCGCAGCTCGGGCAGTTCGTCATCGTCGACAACTCGGACTTCCGGGCGATCAAGTCGATGACGCCGGGCCCGTACACGTTCATCATGAAGGCGACGAAAGAGGTGCCGCGGCGGATGATGCACCCGAAGAAGCACTCGGTGGGCGCGCGGATCCCGCAGAACACGACGGCTCTGGCTCTCGTCGAGGCGATGGGCGAGCCGATCCTCTCCTCGACCCTGCTCCTGCCCGGCGACGAGGATCCGCTCACCGAGGCCGACGACGTCATGGACCAGATCGGCCACGAGGTCGACGTCGTCATCGACTCCGGCACCCCCGGCGTCGTGCCCACCTCGGTCATCGACTTCACCGGCAAGTACCCTGAGGTCGCCCGCGTCGGCGCCGGCGACGTCTCCCGCTTCCTCGACGAGTAGGCCGGTTGCCCCGCCGCGGGTGGAGGGCCGTCTCCGGCCGCGTCGGAGTGGTGTGCTGGGCGGCGCTGGGCTTCGACGCGGCTGCCTCGGTGCGGTGTGCTGGGCGGCACTGGGCTTCGACGCGCTGAACCGACAAATACGCCGTCTGCTAACCGCGTATTTGTCGGTTCGGGGCGTCGGTGGCGTGCCGGCCGTCGGGTGACCGCGTCATTGCCGGTTGACGGCGTCGCGGTCGGTTCGGGGCGTTGGTCCGGCCGCCTCGGTGCAGTGCGCGGGGTGGAACTGGGCTTCGACGCGGTGAACCGACAAATACGCCGTCTGCTAAGCGCGTATTTGTCGGTTGAGAGCGTCGGTGGAGTGGTGGCTGTCGGCTGACCGCGTATGTGTCGGTTGGGGGCGTCGCGGTCGGTTCGGGGCGTCGGTCCAGCCGCCTCGGTGCAGTGCGCGGGGTGGAACTGGGCTTCGACGCGGTGAACCGACAAATACGCCGTCTGCTAAGCGCGTATTTGCCGGTTGAGGGCGTCGATGGAGTGGTGGCTGTCGTGTGACGGCGTCATTGCCGGGTGACGGCGTAGTTGCCGGTTCGGGGCGTCGGTGGGGCAGGGGAGTCGCGCGCTCGTGTCGGTGTCCTCCATGACCCCGTACGCGCCGAGGCGGCCGACCGGTGAGCAATCATTCGTTCAGTGATGGTCTACAGTGGGAGGAAGCGGCAGTGAGGTGTGCATCACAGAGAACGATCGCCTCGCCCTCCGCCACTGACCGCCCCATGATCCGTCACTGAAGGAGTCATCCATGGCACGCACAGCAATCGTCACCGGCGGCGGACGCGGCATCGGCGCCGCGATCGCGAAGAAGCTCAGCGCCGACGGGCTCAAGGTCGCCGTCCTCGACATGGGGCCGACCGACGACACCGTCGACGCGATCACCGCAGCCGGGGGCGAGGCGATCGGACTCGCCGCCGATGTCTCGGACGAAGCGTCCGTGGTTACCGCCGTCGCCGAGGTGGCCGACCGCCTCGGTGCTCCCACCGTGCTCATCAACAACGCCGGCATCCTCCGCGACAACCTCCTCTTCAAGATGAGCTACGAGGAGTTCGAGAAGGTGCTCTCCGTCCACCTCGGCGGGGCGTTCCTCATGGCCAAGGCGGTTCAGGAGCACATGGTCGCCGAGAAGTTCGGGCGGATCGTGTCGATGTCGTCGACCTCGGCGCTCGGCAACCGCGGACAGACGAACTACTCCGCGGCGAAGGCCGGCATCCAGGGCATGACAAAGACGTGGGCGATCGAACTCGGGAAGTTCGGCGTCACCGCCAATGCGATCGCCCCCGGCTTCATCGAGACCGACATGACGAAGGCGACAGCCGAGCGAGTGGGCGTCGACTTCGCCGACTTCAAGAAGGCGGCGATCAGCCAGATCCCCGTCGGCCGTGCCGGCACCCCCGACGACATCGCGAACACCGCGTCGTTCCTCGTCTCCGAGGGCGCGGGATTCGTCTCCGGTCAGGTCATCTACGTCGCCGGCGGCCCCCGGAAC